>DATNRD010000192.1:0-2956 GCA_036703665.1 Candidatus Obscuribacterales bacterium | reverse complement strand
ATTGCGCTTACCTCGGGGTCTGCCCACATCGAGTGCAAATCCTCCAAACGCGCTTGATCGGAGCCGCCCAGATCGCTGTAAGAATCAAAGACATGCTTTCCGAGCTTCCAAGCCAGTCCCAGTTTCTTCAGCCAACGATAGGTGAATTCCAGGTCGCCGGGCTCGAACGGCGGCGCGGAAGGCGCGATGATTCCGACAACATCACCCTTTCGCAATGCGCGCGGTTTGATCATCGAGGCGGGAATCCCTTACGTCGGCACACCGGGTTGCCACCAAATTCTAAGCGCCTGATAACTCTGTCCCAGGCTGGTCAAGAGAGGATAATCGGATGGGCGGCGGCAGACTCGCTATCCGGGGGTACGGAACATGATGGCGCGCAATCGGCTACGGGTTGTCACGATAGCTGTGGCGGGGTTCGCAATGCTCGTTTTCACGTCTCCGGCGCCAGCAGAAACAAAGGAGCCTGCTCCGCGCAGGCAGGCGCGGCAGCCATCGGCAGGGGCACAAAAGACCCCGGCTGCGCCGGCGCAAAAGTCCAGGCCGACCGCCACCACGTCCGCTCGGGCGGTCATCAAGAAAGGCGACCGACTTCTGGCTGCCTCCAGATTCTACGAGGCTATCAGGTGTTATGAGCAGGTCGCCAGCAGCATTCCAAAAACCGACCGGCTCGGTTCGCATGTGCTCAGCAACTTAGCCGTGGCCCAGCTGTCGTTAGGCAGAGACGAGGATGCAGCCGAGTCGATGAAGAAGCTGTCTGAGACCTATCCGCAAGTCCGATCGCTTCAGAAAGCTCGCCTTGATGCGCTGTTCGAGACTTTCAAGCATGCCTCCGAGCATACCGACAGGGCTGCCAAGCTGCTTGCTGATGGGGACAGCCGTGGCGCCATTGCGGAGTACGAAGAGGCTGTCGAGCACATGCCATACAACGCCGAGTTTCGCTCCCTGCTGGCCCTGGCATACCGCGCCAGGTACGCAAAAACCAGGGACGCGGTGGCCTGGAGGAAGGCTAAACAGCAGTTCGACCTTGTCAAGCAGCTCGATCCCGACGAGTACGAGGCCGTGAAGGCCGACGCAGTCAAGCCGTAGCGCCGCCAATTCGCGGTATATTTATATGCGCCGGTTCTGCAGTGCGCTCTGCCGAGACCGGCGCTGTAACTCTAGAAGCGATGCGCGGTATCTGCTCATGCTCCAGACTGAGGCGACTCTCTGCCAGGACACCGGTGAATCTCCCCTGTTCAGCGAAGAGCAGCTGAAATGGCTGCGCAAAGCACGCGCCTTTGCAGACTCTATTCCGCTGACCGAAATCATAAAGGCAGATTCGGAGAATGTCTTCCGCCGAGATCTATTCGATGCCGCTTGCCGTGAGGGCTTCGGCGCCTTGCCTTTTCCTGCGGGCTACGGTGGCATCGGCGGCGACTATGTGAGCTTCTGCCTGGTCAACGAAGAGTTCGCTCGCCGCTGCGTGCCTATTATGAGCTCGCTGGGAGTTCACATACTTTGCCAGGAGCCAGTCTACCGCTTCGGCACCGAGGAGCAAAAGCAAAGGTATCTCGTTCCCTCGTCGACCGGTAAGTATCTGGCTGCTTTTGCGCTTACCGAGCCAGGCGCAGGATCGGATACGGCTGCGCTCAAGACGACGGCCAGGCTCTCCGGAAACGAGTACATACTCAACGGCACCAAGACGTTTATCACCAGCGGCGGTGCCGCCGACTACTACATAGTGATGGCGAAAATCGTACCCCCGCTCGTGGATGCGCAATCCGACCCGACCGGGGCCAAGTCGATCACTGCCTTTATCGTCGAGCGCGGGTTTCCAGGTTTTCAGGTCGGACAGAAATTCGACATGCTCGGCATGAGAGGTTACGCGACTTCCGAAATTGTATTTTCCGACTGCCGGGTTCCCGTGGAGAACATGCTCGGTCAGCCCGGCATGGGTCGCAAAGTCGCCCTGTCGAGCCTGGCCAAAGGCAGGGTCACGATCGCGGCCCAGGCGACTGGATGGGCTCAGGGGGCGCTCGATGGAATTGAGAGGCACCTCAAGGAGTCAGCGGGTAAGCGCGGAGCCGCCGGCGATCTCGACAGTCTGGCTTACCTGGTAGGCGAGCTGTGCATGCTGGTGGAGTCGGCGCGAGCGTTGACGTATCAGGCTGCCAGAAAGATCGACAGCGGCGATGCCGACGTTACCCTGGCTGCCATGGCCAAGGTCCAGGCTACCGACGTAGCAATGCGCGCAGCCACCGAGGCCATATCGATTGTCGGGCCCGAGGGAACCAGTCCCTCGCTCCTTCTGGAGCGCATTTTCAGGGACGCCAAGGCGGGGCCGATCTATGAGGGGACCAACCAGATCCAGCGCTTGCTGATAGCACGCCACTTGCTCAAGTAAGCGCGCCGGTGGCCGGATGAGGAGTCGGGCAAGTTGGAAGCTTTCCTTACGAGCGTTGGCTATATGCTTAAACAGCCATGGTGGGTCGATGTGGCCAAGCTGGTTCTCGGCGCGATCATGCTTGTAGCAAGCGGGCTGGCGCTCTGGGTTTCGCTCAAGTTTCCCCAGTGGTACGACGATCTGGTACGCCTCGAGGCTCTGGCCACGCACGCTCGTGACGACGTCATGTTCGAGTTCACGGCCGCCCGCGCCCGACTGGCCAGGGTCAAGGAGTCGCTCAAGTCCAGGCGGCAACCGCCCGCGCTAGACTTCGGTCAGGTTCTGGCAGAAAACGCCGCGCCAATTCTGGCGCTTGTTTTCGAAAAAGAGCGCACGCTTGTCCAGTGGGGAGTGCTTGCCGGTAAAATCGGCTTTTCTGTCATCGCCCAGCTCTTTGGCAAGCGAGGGCGAACGCGAAAATGATTGGCAGCCACCGCGCAGTGTCACCGTCGCCTGGTGGGGGCGCATGGAAATGCGCCCGCTGGGCCGTCCCAACGCTGCCTGGCATATCGCCCGCCACACCAGGGGCGGGAG
>DATNRD010000191.1:0-3699 GCA_036703665.1 Candidatus Obscuribacterales bacterium | reverse complement strand
GTTCTGCCGCCGGAAGAGCGAATGACTTTTGCCAGGGAGATAGGCGCTCCGTACGAGCTGGTCTGCCAGGTCGCCGAGGAAGGGAGGCTGCCTGTGGTCAACTTTGCCGCCGGCGGGGTAGCCACCCCGGCCGATGCAGCTTTGATGATGCAGCTTGGCATGGACGGCGTTTTCGTCGGCTCGGGCATCTTCAAGTCGGAGAATCCTGCCCGGCGCGCTGCTGCCATTGTCAAGGCAGTAACCTTCTCCAACGACGCCAGGATTCTGGCCGAGGCGAGTCGCAACCTGGGGGAACCGATGGTGGGGAGATCGGCGCGCAGTCTGGCGCCTGCCGAGGAGCTCGCCGGCAGGGGGTGGTGAGAAGATGGTTACCGTAGGCATCTTGTCGCTCCAGGGCGACTTCGCCGAGCACGCGCATATGCTCCGGCAATGCGGGGCCGATACGATTAATATCCGGTTCGCATCGGAGCTGGATCTGGTGGACGGGCTCATCATTCCCGGCGGGGAATCGACGACGATTGCCCGGTTGACGGAAAACAATACTGACCCCATATTCGGTGCCATTTGCCGCCGGGCCCGGCAGGGCATGCCCATATACGGCACGTGTATGGGTGCCATCGTCCTGGCCAGGCAGATCGAGGGCTCTACCCAGGGGCGGCTGTCGCTGATGGATATAACGGTCCGGCGCAACGCCTTCGGGCCGCAAAAGTTCAGCCGCGAACAACTGCTCGATATTCCCGCCCTGGGACCGCCTCCGTTTCCTGCCGTTTTCATCCGCGCGCCGATTATCCTGTCGTGCGGCCAGGCCGTGGAAGTGCTGGCGCGAATCGAGGAAGGAATTGTCATGGCCAGGCAAGAGAATCTTCTGGTCACTGCATTTCATCCCGAGATCGCGCATGACACACGGGTGCATGAGTACTTCCTGAATATGGTCGTGGAAGCACAACGAAACCGGAAGGCAGACGGCCTTGCCAGGCTTCCGGAACAACCTTCACCGGCGGCTGTCCGGGCCAGGTGTTAAGTTGGTCCGGACGCCGGTGCCCTATACTAAGCAATTCAAGGGTCGGCCCGATCACCCGGTGCCGCTGCATCCAGGGCCAATGCCGTTGACTTTACGACGGATTTGGTTGGGCACCCTGGGAGCGCAGGCTTCCCGCCTGCTTGGGAGCCGGGCGCCCCGGCTTAAGTGAACTGCATTGCCTCCAGGGTGATGAGGAAGCCGCCAGACCCGCCATATGACTACAAACCCGCAGCCTGCCGATTCTTATGCCAGCGTGTCGAATTCCAAAAGGGTTGACGCCTTTGATGCCCCTCGACCGGCCGCGGTCGGTTCACGGATCGTTAGTCCCGAGACGACTTACTGGCTGGGCGAAAGGCTGTTCCGGCTGTTGGGTATGCGCTCCGGCGGCTCCGAGACGCTGTCGGCCATTAATAGCATCCTGGTGGTGAGGAACGACGGCGTAGGCGATCTAGTCCTTACCGGACCCCTGCTGAAAGCGCTCAGGTCCTCTTTTCCGGATGCCTGGATCTCGCTGTTGGTGCGCCCTGCTACCAGGAATCTTGTCGAGTTGTGTCCATACGTGGATGAGGTGCTCACATTCGATCGCAAGTCGTCGGACAAATCCACGCTCGCCGTTGTCCGCAGACTGTTGAGGGCGATACGTTTGTCCGCGTCGAGTCTCTGGCGACGGAGGTTCGATGTGGCCATCGTGCCGCGCTGGGAGGCGGATCATTTCTTCGCGTCCTACCTCGCTTACCTCAGCGGTGCCACTTGCCGGATCGGTTATTCGGAACGAGTAACGGCACACAAGCAGCGTTACAACTCGGGATACGACAGACTTTTTACACGGGTTCTGTGCGACAAATCCATCAAACACGAGTTGGAGCACAATCTCGATATCATCGACTGTCTTGGTGGAACTGCCGTCAGCAGGCAACTTGAAGTCTGGCTGGAAGAAGATGACAATAGATACGCAGAGGGTATACTGAGCTGTCTGGAACCCGAATCACCCGTGGTGGCCGTGGGAATCGGATCGGCTTCGCCGGCGCGTCGATGGCCGGCAGAGCGCTTTGCGGAAGCGTGCTCATGGCTGACGCATGCAGTCGGCTGTCAGGTTGTGCTCGTCGGCTCCCCAAGAGAAATGCCGCTGGCCGAGCAAGTGGTGGCGATGTGCAGGGGCCGAGTCCTCAATGCGGTCGGTCGTACGACCTTGCGCCAGGCAGCGGCCTTACTCGGTAGCTGTAATTTCTACATGGGCAACAATACCGGGACGATGCACCTGGCAGCGGCTATGGGTCGGCCGGTAATTGAAATCTCTTGCAATGCTTCCACCTGCTCTGCCTCCCATCGCCATTCTTCCGAACGATTCGGACCCTGGGGCGTCGAACATTGTCTCGTTCAACCCCGGCGCCCTCTGCCAGGATGTTCTGACGGCTGTCACAAGCCTGAGGCTCACTGCATCCTTCAGGTAACCGTAGATCAGATCAAGACCACCATCGAGAGTCGCCTGGAGACCTGGTGCGGGCCTAGCATGCAGATCCGACCATAAGGTGCCGGTCGGCGTTGTTCAGCTCGCGGCGCCGGGGCGACGAAACGAGCGTTTTGTCCTGTGACCGATAGCTCATGGTCGGAGTTCTTGACGCGAACCTCACCCGGCATGCGTGGTGGCGCATACGGTGAGCCTCGAAACTATTTGTCTGCATGCTCGGCTGAGGTTTGCTGCGTGAGTGCTTCTACCCCTTGATGACTCCGCCAGCCAGGCGAAGCTATTCTAATTTCTAGAGATGGAGGTTGACCCTCGCATTGTCCTGCCCGATAATGCACACTCGGAAGGACGTTCAGGACTTCTTGGAATCGTAAGTTATTACCAGCTCCAGCAGGAAGGGGTCTTTCGTGAAAAAGATTGCAGTCTCGATGAGTCTTCTGTGGACTCTAGAGCGTTTGGTGTCACCGTATGCCGCCATGGCTGCGGCGGTCACCTATACGCCGAAAGACGTCAAAGGGGGGTCAGTCGAAGGGAGCGTTCCCGTCAATAAGGTCGGCGACCTGATGCTGACTGACGCCGCTGCAATAATCAAGGGCAACGTTATAGATGTTGAGAGCAAGGACGCGTCCGGCGTCAAGAAGACCGTGCTTTCGGGGGTCGTCTTCCAGACCAAGGTCACCGGCAGCGGTGCCACTGCCAAGCTGACCGGCTTGGCGTATTTCCGTCAGGGCACCTCGATGGGCGAAATAGATGACCCGGAAGCCGAGGAGCTCATTGACATCGAAGACGGTGGCGTAGTAGGGGGCAAGATTGTTGCCGTCAACAGGGACGAGCTTGTGATGAGCACGCCGGCTGGCGAGCGAAGAGTGCCGGTCGACAAGCTCAAGCGCGTTTGCTCACCGAGGGTCTATTCTTTCAGCATGCCGCTGGTTGCCGGCGCGAAGATTGATCTGAACCAGCAATTCCAGGCTGATGCCAAGCAGATAAGGTTCGAGCGCACAGCATCGCCGTGCACCAGCAAGCAGAAGAAAGCTGCAGAAGCTCAAGGGCGTCATCCTCGCCTGTGCTGCCATGGATTCCTCGTAGCGATGGCCCCGCCCAAGGAGGCTACGTCCGTCGGCAAGATCATCGCCATCACGGCGGTCATGGCCGCGGTCGCAGCCGCCATTGCCATACCGATTGCCGTTGCCGTGCCGCTGGCCAACAAGAAGAA
>DATNRD010000190.1:0-8527 GCA_036703665.1 Candidatus Obscuribacterales bacterium | reverse complement strand
CCACCGCCACCACCGCCACCACCGCCACCACCACCACCACCGCCACCACCGCCACCACCGCTTCCCCCGGGTCACGGTTGCACGCCACCCGGCCACGGCGGCACGCCACCCGGCCACGGCGGCACGCCACCCGGCCACAGCGGCACGCCACCGGGTCTGGGCTCCTCGCCTCCCGGTCAGGGTGGGACTCCCCCAGGTCAGTGCAAGAAGGACAAGACGGCCCGCGCCGATCGAGAGGAGAGCTCAGATCTCGTGCTGGTCAGCTACATCCATCCCACGGCACCGATGGGTTCAGCACCGGTTCTGGTGGCGAGCGCCGGCACAGACAGCGCTCAGCTCAAGCTGGCGCCCGACACGATCATCTTCTCGAGCAAGTCCGGTTTCGTCTTGAACAGCGGCGAAGTACTGGTCAGTCCTGTAAAACCGGTCGTCGTAAGGGCCGGAGCGTGGGAGATTTATGCGGCACCAGGCACCATGGCGCTCATCGAACGGAGCGACGAAACCCTGAAGGTGCGAAACGCCTTCGAGAAATCGTCAGGAGGGATCACGATTGTGCTGCCAGGGAAGCATAAGCTCGTGTTGTCGGCTGGGCAGGAAGCCATGATGTCCTTGAACCGATCGAGTCTCTCCCGGACGTGCGCGGGCGACGCCGTCGGCCGGCGTCGCCTACGGCACACGGTTCTAGACGATGGCACGGTAGTGCAAACTAGCGAAGTGTCGCTGACATCTTTGATCGGACGCAGTGGATTGCTGAGAGGCGTAGCCGGCAGCAACCATGACATCGATCGGGCAATTGTCGCCCGACTCATGCGAATGGCAGCTTGCCTTATGCTTGCCACCCCCTCTCACGGGCCTTACGCCTCTGGAGGCCGATAGCAGGACCTCAGCTGCGCGGTCGCCTTCGGTCAACAGCGGTGCTTGTACCGGCAAACTGCCATCCCGTGGTCCCTCGCTGGCGCCCAGGGTAGACTCCGCGCGAAGGATCCCTGAGCTTCAAGGTGAGATAGTTCCTTCGGTCGCGCCGCCTGCCCTGAGCGGACGCACATGTTCAGTTAGGTGCGTAGGCGAATCCCCTGGGGGCGCGAGCTAGCGCGCCAAGCAGGCACGATGCGCTAAGCGCATCGGCTGTGCTGATCGCAGATGTCTAACGGCTGTCACTGAATATGTTCGAGCGGAGGCTGTGGATGAGAAGCCAGGCTGCTGGAACATGCGAAGGGCTACCTCAGGACTGTTCTCGCTTCGCTCAAGCGCCTAAGTAGGGATCGTACGCAGGAGTTGCCAGGAGAACGGCATAGCCGATCGAGGCTTATACTGTGGTCGCTGGACAATCGACGCCCTACCTGACGAGACTAGACAAGGGGTTCCCATGGCACAAGTAATGCGACCGCGACTGGCAGCAGCAGCACTGTCACTGGCTTTGCTGGGAGCGCCTTTGCCTTGCCCTGCGCAGGTCGGGTCGCCGCTGGCAGACTTCGATTCGACCATGCTCAAGCTCTTCGGCCGGGACGTGTGGTTCGGACCCTCGCCTGACAACCCGGGCGGCACGAGGCGGTACCTCTACTCACCGTTCCTGGGTGCCTACACCCTGGGTCCGGACAAAAACTTCGAGGGCTTGAATCCGCTCGAGGCCCTGCTTCGCCAGTCGGTCATTCTGCCCAAGGCAGACCCGACCTACCTTGGACAGCCGATTCCTGCCACATCGGGCGCGATACTGCCAATCGACATCAACCGGGCCCTCGTCGATGAGGGCATGCACGAGGCTGCGCCGGATGCATTCCGCCATCCGGCGATCCCCGAACCCTGGTATTCCAAGCCCGACGAGCAGATGTGCGCTGCCGCCTTCGAGAACGCCTGGACGTTTTCCTCGAGCGCCATCGCACCAGAAGTAGAGGCGTTCAAGGTGAGGCTTCCCGGACAGAAGATAGGGACGGAGAACTTGATTGTAGGCGGAGCGAAGCCGGACTTCGCCACCGTCGTGACATCGGGGTTCGGCGCGGTCTGCATCAAGGATGGCGCCAGGGCCCTGGTGTGCCGCTCCTCCGATTGTTTGCGCGTTGCCAATCTGACAGGGAAAAAACACAGCGTGCTGGTTCGCTTCCCATCCGGAAAGGCCCTGTCGGTCGGACCTGGCGGTGAGCTTGTCGCCACCCGTTCCCCAGATCTCCTCCAGAGCCATCCGGCTGATGGAATCGCCAGAAGAGCGACCGGCCCCGTGTTCTCAACCGGCGATCTCTTCGTACGAGTAAACGAGTTGTCACCGGCAACCGTCTTGCTTGCAACCGGTCTGTCGCGCGGCATCGGCAGCGCCGGTAATGCCGCCGAGAAGCGCCTGTGCGCAACCGTCATGAAATCTGCGGCCGTGCTGGCCGTCATGCGCGGCAGCCACGGGTTCAGGTCGGCTACGCCGGACGGCGGGTCGGCGCTGGCGCACAAAGCTGGAACGCAGCCGATTCCTAACGGCAACCGCCTGGCGAAAGCGGGCGAAAGTAAAAACTAGCGGTGATCGACAGGCGGGTGTCGCTCTGGGACCCATCCGCGCCGATTAACCAGTGAAGCCTGCTCGAGGCAGGCTTCACTGTCGACCTGAGGGTAAATTATCAACCCGCTTGCACTATTTGTGCGGTTTTGGATGGGGCTTGGGTTGGGGTTTGGGCGGCTTGGGCGCCGGCATTTCGTGAGGCTTCTCGACGGAAATCACCGTCGATCCGTCCGGAAATTTCCTGGTGACGACGCCGTCTGGCCGGCGGGTAGTCGTCATACCGTTCTTCTCTTCGAATACCGTCGTTCCATCGGGGCGCTTGGTGAAGCGATTGCCCTGCAAGTCTTCCTGAACGATCGTTCCATCAGGTAATTTGGTGAACTTGCCATGGCGGTCCTCTCGCATGTATTTGCCATCGGGCCAGGAGGTCTCCGTGACTGCCTCTTTGTCCCTTACGATAAGGGTGCGACCGTCCTCGATTCCTGTACACCGTCTAGCATCTCGCAAGACATGTAGTAATCCTCTCAGCGCGCACCGCGCAGGTCTCCCTGAATCCGGTGCTTCCAATGTTTAGTAAATTGCGGTGCTCATCACACCGCAGGGATTCCACTGTTGATGACAGATTAGCGGAGCAGGGTCACGTCGGCGTCCTTGATTTGTCCTGGGAATGTCCCCGGCGGCAAAAATGTAACCAATGCCGGTCCGGCCGTCGGTAGCTGGGCATCTATCGTCGTGCCTGTCTCAGCCTGGATGACGTCTACCGGGGTGGTATCTAACGTCTGTGTGCGCAGCTAAGCGCTCTTCGTGTGACGAATAGGCAATTCAATTGTTTCAAGGCTGGTGAGATCCAGCTTTTGAGATGCTCTGTCTATGTCAAGGCCAACGACGGCGCCCTCAGCATCGAAGTCAGCGACCAATCCCTCCGCGATCTCCAACGACTCAACGCTTGGGCGCTCGCTCAATTCTATGTACAGCGAATCAGTTTCAGGATAATAGTGCAGCTTCATTGGTCGTCCGGTCTGAAAGTTCTGTCGAAAAATGCATTATGGATCGTCTCACCGTCTTCCAGCACCACCACACGCAATATACGATCGACTTCGGCGATTACGCCCCAATAGCGAATTCGGCCATCTGATTGAACTTCTTTTCTCATAGGATTGGTAATCACGAATTCGCACCACCGCAACTGCAGATACGGCCATTTCCGCAGGCCCTGCTCCTGAAAATACCGGCTGGTCTTCACGTGCACCATCATAGCATCTTGATCTTGGAGCGGGCTGTGCAGTCAGGCAGGACCAGTTGAAGCTGATCCACTGCTTGCGCAGCCTCTGCTGGGGTTTCGGTTGTGGCTCGGGTTGTGGCTCGGGCGACCTTGTCCCGAGCATCTCCAAGGGCTAGTCGGCCGTTGACGGCTGGGCGCCTATCGCCGTGTCGGTTTCGCGGCAGCCTGATGTTTCTTGAAGGTCACCTTTCCATCGGCGGTCTGCGTGTAGGTTCCATCCGGTGTGAAGATCGTAATGCTGCCGTCTGCGTTTTCCTTTGCGATCGGCTTGCCAGACTTATCAATCAGTGTTCCGTCCGCCGTAAAGGAGGACCCATCGGGGCCGGTAGTCGTGCGCCCGGCTTGAATGACCTTGCCATCACGCACCATTGTCTCGGGATCGCCTGTTATCGTCCTTACGCCGTTCGGGAACTCGGTCACCGTTTTGCGTTTACCGTGGTCGTCCAGGAAAATCGTCAGGGTTCCGTCCTCGTTCTCCTTCGCCAGAAGATTGCCGTTCTTATCTATGTACGTGCCTTTCGGACTCTCCCTGAAGCCTTCCGGACCCTTGATGCTTACGTCTTGGATGCGAGTCAGGCGGCCATCGTCGCCACGGATGTTTTGCTCAAATTTCCTGACCGTGATGCCGTTAGGGTAATCGGTTGTCGTTTGCACCCCGCCGTTTTTGCCCGGTTCCTGAATCTGTCTGATTTCACCGTCGCCTCTGGGGACCGGGCGTTTCTCGAAGAACTCCAGGTCGGGCAGCACGCCTTGCTGAACCAGCTCGTCAACGGCCTTGTTTATCTCCTCGGGCTTGGCTTGAACCGGTGGCGCGCCAGGAGCATCGCTGCCCAGTTTGCCATCCTTATCAAAGTCACTGGTGTCTTGACTGGGGTCCAGTATCTGCCTGCCCTCTTTATCGAATTCAATGACCCGTTCACCGTCCTTGGACACACGGGTCATGCTGCCGTCTTTGTACTCTATGTCTAAGGTGCCGTCAGGATTCTCGCTGATGGCGGCATTGAGTACATCGACCGGTTCGCCCGTCTGCCCGCCGCCGCGCTTTGCCTGCGTGCCGGCATCCAGCCGGTTAACGAAATTAGCTGCACCGCGGTCATCGGCCTTACCCGGCGGTTGGAGCGGAGGCGGTTCGTCCAGCGTCTTGCCGGTGGTCAGGATCGACTTCCATTGCCGGTACTCCCAGCTGGCAAGCTCGGCAATCATGCCAGGACCGTCAGTGGCTACCTGCTTGTATGTCTTTTCGGCTAATTCCCACGCATCGGAGGGTGTCGGTTCGGGCCGCTCGTGCCTTTCGAAGGAAACAGGCTGTCTCTGGGCCTGGGAATCGTACAGGGCAACGCTGCCGAACATCAGGTCGGCGTCGCTACGGCTGCCGGCCTGCGTTCCCCCGCCCTTGAACTGGCTGTCCCCAAGCATCCCGTAAGCTTCATCAAATAGCGAAGCTGGTTCCGAACGAGACTCCCGTGATTCCTTAAGGACTTCGCCTATCTCGTCAAACATTTGGCCATCCCCCGGTTTCCCGGAATATTCTTTAGTTGTCTAGTAAAGTGTGTTGCCGCAGCCGATCTGTTGCCGATACAGTAATCGGCCGCCGTCCACGTCTGGTCCCCCACTTGTCTCCAAAGTGTCCCGAACGCAGCAATCCTCATGTGAACGGCATTCACCCGAGTCCACGCAATTGGGATAGCTAGGCGGGCTACTCGCAAGCGCGCGTGTAGCCTCTGGACAGGTCAGCGATGATCTGTTGTTCACGCCTAAAACCGTCCGGACGAATATGCCGCTCATAACGGCTACGGAGCAGCGCCTGCACACGTGCCGTGACTCTCGGCCTGAAATGTTTTCTGTCCCGGATATTGATATACTCGGTCCCAGATACTATCATCTTATTATGGCGCCGAGGAAAAGCATGCCACTAAAAAAGAGAGACCTGGAGCGAGAAATCAAAGCAGCTGGATGTTCAATTGAAATGACAAAGAAAGGCCACTTTATAGTCCTAGACCCGGACGGGAACCCAATCGAAGGCTATGCCGTCAGGCACCCGGGTAATTATGTTCTAGACAAATACGTTTCTAAAGTGCGGAAGGCTCTCAAGAAGGTGCAGAAGGATGAACAGGGACAAGATTAGAAATACAGCGGTATGCCGGTTCGATAAGAGGGAACGGGTCTACGTCGTCGAGTCATCCCTCCTGGATATTTGCACAGGCATGGCTGACACGGAGGAAGAAGCATGGGAGATCTTCGAAGACCTCCTGGACACTATGTACATCAAGTACCTGGAGGGCAGGAGAGTCGGGCAATACCAAAAACCTGGGCGGCCGCGCGCAGGCAAGGTCGAACTCCACGCCCGCGTCAAGCCGGATACCAAGGCAGCCATTTTCACTTTGGCCCAATCTCTTAAATGCACACCTGGGGAAGCTGTGGATTTCCTTGTCTACCAGCGTGTAGCTCAGACGTCACCGACGGCGCTACGTACTGCCGCGCCGAAGCGCAAGGCCAAGCGTGCAGGTACCAAAGGTCAGAAAAGTGCCAGATAGGGAATTTGACGCCCCAGGATAGGTCCGGTCACCGCTATCGAAGGCGAGAATCCTCAAGAGTACAAACAGCTCTTGCGGTTTGGGCTTCCGGATTCGTGATTCAAGAGTCGTGAATTGCGAATGAAAAACCACGCGAACGTTATGCCGCGGCAGTTTCCAGGCTTACTGCTTGTTCGTAATCACACGATGGGCTAAAGACAGGGGAAGCTCTACACCGGCAGGACGCCTTGCTTTTTCTTGAAGCCGGTTATCTGCTTGGTGGAATAGGCATTGAAGCGGTTGATCAGCTCCTGCCTGAGATTGGCACCGGATACGATACCATCGATCACCATCTCCGAGGCCAGCCTGAATACATCCACGTCCTGCCTGTATTCGGCGCGCTTCTGCTCGATAAAGGCCTGCCGTTCGCTCTCCGGCAGCTCCATGATCTTGTTGTAGTAGACGGCGTTGATGGCGGCCTCCGGTCCCATCACGGCTATGCACGCGGTGGGCAGCGCCAGGCAGGCATCCGGCTCGAATGCCGGGCCGCACATGGCGTACAAGCCGGCGCCATACGCCTTGCGGAGAACGACGGAAATCTTCGGCACGTCGGCCGACGACACGGCTGAAATCATCTTGGCGCCGGCGCGAATGATGCCGGCTCGCTCCACCTTGGTTCCAATCATGAAGCCGGGGACGTCAGCCAGGAACAGCAGCGGGATGTTGAAGGCATTGCACAGCCACATGAACCTGGCGCCCTTGTCGGCCGAATCAACGAAAAGCACGCCGCCTTTGACCTTGGGTTGATTAGCAAGGATACCCACCGCGCGCCCGCCCAGCTTGGCAAAGCCGGTTATGAGCTCCGGGGCGAACAGCTTTTTGATCTCGACGAAGCTGTTGGCGTCAACGAGCCTGTCGATTACTTGATACATGTCGAACGGCACGTTTTCCTTGTCGGGGATGATCTCTTCGATGCTCTTGTCGAAGGGCATCGGCTCCGCCGGCGGAGACACGGGCGGCAACTGATCGCAATTGGCCGGCATGAAGCGCAGATATTCCTTGCAGAACTTTATTGCCTCTTCCTCGGAGGCAGCAAGCACATCGCCGCAGCCGCTCACGCTGCAGTGCATGCGGGCACCGCCCATCTCCTCGAGAGTGACCTTCTCGCCGATCACCATCTCCGCCATGCGAGGAGACCCCAGGTACATGGAGGCACGCCCCTCGACCATCACCACAATGTCGCAGAAGGCAGGAATGTAGGCGCCGCCTGCCGCAGACGGTCCGAAGAGCAGGCAGATTTGCGGAATGTAGCCAGACAACTGAACCTGGTTGTAGAAGATCTTGCCTGCCCCGCGCCTGCCGGGGAACATCTGCACCTGGTCCGTGATGCGGGCGCCGGCTGAGTCCACCAGGTAGATAAGCGGCACTTTCAGCTTGGCGGCCGTTTCCTGGATGCGGATGATCTTCTCTACAGTCCGCCAGCCCCAGGAACCGGCTTTGACCGTGGAGTCGTTGGCCATGAAGCAGACCGAGCGCCCTTCGATCTGCCCTATGCCTGTAATCACGCCGTCGGCCGGCAGGTCGGATTCCAGGCAGTTGGCAAACAGCGCATCCTCGATCTCGAAGCCTGGATCGAGCAGGAGCCGCAGCCTGTCGCGAGCGAAGAGCTTGCCCTCCTCCTTGAGCTTCTGATGGTACTTGGGAGCCCCGCCCTTCTTTATATTTTGAGCCCGCTGACCCAGTTCCGCCGTCTTGTTATCTTGCGCCTTCAAGTTAGTTACCATCCTCATCCCGTCCTGGCCGACGTTTTACCAATATCAATCCGGTATTCTACGGCGGCTGGGATGCCAAAGGATTTTACGGTGCTAATCTTACCCGCCGACGCGCTCCTTCGCACCGGCTTTCCCCGGGAGCGCCGGCGCTCCGGGGAAAGCTCGGGGCCGACCGATGCGTATAAAATGGACCCTGGGTATTTTCACACTCAGGGAGAAAGGCGTTGACGGAGCCGGGGCCGACTAACAGGCGGAAATTCTTGAAGGCCTTGGCGTGGCTTTTTGCAGCAGGCGTTGCGGAACCACTGGCAGGACTGATTCAGGAAACCGAAGCAGCCCCGTCCGGCAAGGGTCGTCCACCCTACAGGCTCCTGCCCTGGACCGGCGACGATTTCACGATCGGGCACAGGCTGCGCGACGGAGACATCCCCAGGCTGCCCGTCGACTGCGAGCGCACCGTCGACTTTGTCATCGCCGGCGG
>DATNRD010000189.1:0-3125 GCA_036703665.1 Candidatus Obscuribacterales bacterium | reverse complement strand
GAGTTCGCCGTCATGGACGGCGACATCGGCACTTCCGGCTCACAGGGGCTGCGGGCGACCTGCATGGTCACCAACTTCACCCGCAACGAGGCACTGGAAGAGACGATCACGGTCAGCGTCACGGTGAAGCCGACTTATGCGACCAATCCGCCCAGCTGGATGGTTGTGCCGTAACGCTGACAGGAGACCCGTTCACATGCACACCTTCACCGACAACGCCGGGCGTGTCTGGACCATCGCCATCAACGTGGCGACGATCAAGCGTGTCCAAGGGGCGCTCCAGATCAATCTCTGCAAGCTCGTTGACGACCACTTCAAAGGCCTGGGCGAGCTGCTGGGCGACCTGGTGCGCTTCATCGACGTGCTCTACTGCCTGTGCCGGGAGGAGGCAGAGGCCCGGAACGTCAGCGACGAGGATTTTGGCCGGGCGCTGGCGGGCGATGCGATCACGTTGGCCACGGACGCCTTCCTGGAGGAGTTGATCGATTTTTTCCCCGAAGCGAGGGCACGAAGCAGCCTGCGGAAGATCGTGGCCGAAAGCCGGAAGGTACGGGACCGGTTGATGGGCCAGGCGGAGAAGGTGCTGGAGACGTTCGACGCCGACCGCGAAGCGAACAGGCTTATGCACTCGTTTGGCATTGCGCCGGAATCCTCGGCATCGACCCCGGACCCTTCACCCTCCGCGAACTCGTCCTGATGGCCGAGGCGCGCCAGCGCGAGCGCTGGTCGCACACGTCGGCGGTACTGGCACTCCTGGCGAATTGTCATCGCGACCCGCGTAAGAAGCCAACGCCCTACAAGCCGGTGGACTTCAACGCGTACCAGCGCCGGAGGGGATGGCCGGTACACCGGACATCGATTGAGGTGCTCAAGCGGGTATTCGTCGATCGGAGACGAGGGCGAAAACGTCAACAGGCCTGCTCGTCTTGCCGACGTGTCTCGGCGGCTCTTTTACCTGACACTGGTGGCGTTGAGCCCACCCCTCGGCCGGTCATTTCCCAATCTCTCGACGGATTTTTTGAAAGTCCCAGAGCAGCAAGGTGCAGTCCACGCCACAAGTCACCAGCCAACGGCCGTCGGGCGACAACGCCTGCCGCGTGCAGCCGTGTTTCCAGGGGCTAAAGGCGTAAGCCAGCTTGCCGCTGTCCACTTTCCAGATGCACACCTTTGCCGGAATATTACGCTCCGCACCCATGGTGCAGACCAGGAGTTGGCTGTCAGGAGTGAAGGTCAACGCTCGGGGAACGTCGGTGGCGCCCGGACAGCTTACGCGTTCTTTCAAAGTGATGCCATCCCAAAGAACAACCTCCAAAGGCCCAATCAAGCCGGTGGCAATATGCTTGCCGTCCGGGCTTAACGCCACGCCGACAAAGACCCGGCCTTCCTTCTTCAACTGCCCTTGCAGCTCGAGCTTGTCGGCGCTCCAGATCTCGGTGATCGGCGCACTGTAGGCGACGGCGAAGCGTTTCCCGTCATTGCCGGCAGCGATCGCCGTCACCTGCTCGCGCTGCCCGCCCAAGGGGGTGGCCTTGTGCGTCTCAAGACTCCAGATCCGCGGACCACTATAGCCGACGTTGCCGCTAACAAACCGCTTGCCACCCGGCAACATCGCAAGATAATTGGCGGTCTGTCTGACCGGGTCATGGTCGAACTGATGCTCCACCTGACCAGTGGCGACAGAGAAAATCCGCATTTGGTTGTCCCAGCCTGCCGTCACCAGGCGTTTCCCGTCGGGAGTAAAAGCAAGTGCAGAGACTTCCTGCGGCTGAGTAAACGTGCGCACGAGCTTCTGCGTCTTGATCTCCCAAAAATGGATGATGCCCTGCTTGGTCGTCCGGTCTTTGCCGAACCCCACCAGATGAGAGCCGTCCGGACTGAAGAGAATGTCCTCGATGGCGTGGGTATTCGGACAGGGGAAGATCCCCTCGGGCTCACGCCGGGGAACATCGTCAGCCATGGTGCGGGTCTCCACTAGATTCATGAAACCTGACATGAGCAACATCCCCAGCAAGCATAGAAAGCGATTTGCCATTACAAACCTCCTAGGCCCTGTGCCGACATGGAAAGACAAGAGCGGTCGTAAAAACAGTCGATGGCTCGGCGAGCGGGAAGAGCTTTCCGACCGCCCGAAGCGCAAGCAACGGCATGGTTCCATCTCTTGCGCTTCCGGGGCTGGCGACCACCGCCCCTCCCTTCCCGGGCCGCATACCTCCCCATGTCTGGTGCCGCATAAGCCCTCACTGTGGATTGACGGTAATCTAGTTGGCTGAGTTGTCATCCCACGCGCCAATCGGGTTGTCGGCGCCGCGGACACGGGCGCGCAACAGGTTTGCCAGTGCCTGGATGTTGGCCTGGCCAGCCTGGCCTTGGGCGCAACTGCACGCCTGAAGGTCGATCAACGCGTTATTGCCTAATGCATTCACGATGGCGTTCCGGGCGTTGGCATTCGCCGCCAGATTGAGATTGGCGGCGTTGAACCGGGTTTCTGCAGCCCCCGGGTTGCCGAGTTGGGGACCATCGACACTGCCGCGCGCCCCGATCACGAGGCGAGAAATGCTTCCGGCCGGCAAGTTCGCCAGTCGTGTTCCCAGATCGGCGATCGAATGCACATCGGTGATGATGAAGGCATTGGCCCCGTAATGCCGCCGCGCCGAGTCGCGCCATTGCCGACGCTCGGCGCCACTCCCCGCCACCACGACGACGGTCAGGTTCTGTGCATTCGGAGCGATGACCGGGTTGTCCGTGACAGGCGGGTCGGCCTGGACATCATTCGCTGTCTTGCCGTTGTCCTTCTTCGTAGTTGCTGCGAAAAATTGGTCCCCCGAATAGGCAGCCTCGATTTCGACCCCCGGCTGGCCAACGATCCCGCTGTCCACCTCAACTGTCGCCTTGCCAGCGCTATCAACCGCCGCTGCGCTTCCCAATGTCAATCTGCTGCCACCGGGTAGGATCGCCGTGAAGACGACAGTTCCTGTGGGGCTTGGGTTTTCAGCTGCAGTCCCTTGGAGATGGACACTCACCTCAATTAGCGGCAACGAACCGCTGCCGCCGTCCGGGGCAAAAAGATTGGCGTCGGAATTGTTGGGGCTTAACTCGTAATCCAGAAACGTGATTTGCGGTTGCGC
>DATNRD010000188.1:0-6458 GCA_036703665.1 Candidatus Obscuribacterales bacterium | reverse complement strand
CTGGGGCCTGGCCGCCCTCGGCATTCTCGTGTTCTCATTATGGATCTCGTACGGTCCGGCCAAGGATAAGCTGGCCCCGGCCGCCGCAGGATCGGTGGAGGCATGAAACAGCTTGACCGGTCCTAATTTGCTGTTAAATTTCGTCGATCCTGAAGCTGTTGCAGGTGGTCGGGTCAATGATGTAATGGGATAAGGCTGCCTGCCTTTTGGTTTGCCCCGGTACTAATTCAAGAGCGTCTTATCATGCCTCCAGAACCAGATACGGACATCGAAAGCACACTGGATCGCTCTCAGGAAGCTCCGGCCGGCTCCGATGTTCTCGCCCCGCATGAGACCAGGGCGGTCCAGGAGGACGCCACCAAAATCGCATCCGAACGGGGCAGATTTCTCCTGAACAGCCTGGGCAAGGCCATGTCGCCCAGTACTGAGATCCTCAAGGACATGGTGGTCTCCATCTATGATGGCGCAAAGAAGCTGGTCGGCATGGTAACAGGCGAGAGACCGCGTGTGGATGTGGCTGACCGGCAGGCGCACGGACAGGCTGCCAGTCTGGAGCAGGCGAGCCAGGCGCCGGCAGCGGAGCTCGCCAAGCTGGAGGCAGGCGAGGTCAGGTCTGCCGGCCCTACCGAAGTAGAGGAGAAGGCAGCCGCCAGGCCGCTGGGCGAAGTCGAGGAGAAGGCTCCGAGCAAGGCGGCAAGCGAAATCGAGGAGAAGGCTCCACCTACCAAGACAAAGGATGGGGCGGTGAAGATGGAGCCGCTCGTGGTCACGGCCGACTACCGCGGCGAGGACATAAGACGCGAGGTCGAGCCGACGGTGGTTCAGGATACCAAAGGCAAAACCGTCAAGGACATAGCGCGCGATCACCTCGGAAAAGATCCGCCGCCTACCGAAGACGAGATTCAGAAGCACGCCAAGGAGATTGCCCGGCTCAACAAGATCAAGAATCCCGACAAACCGCTTGATGGCTCGCCGGTAGTTGTGCCCGGGCACGATAAGCACGGCGGGATGATCACCCAGGATGCCGAGGGCAACAGAAAGACCGTCTACCAGGACGGAGCATTTGTCGTACAGAACAAGGACGGCACCGGATACGACCATCATCCCAACGCCGACGGCAGCGGTTACAAGGAGCACCACTGGGGACCGCGTCCGGAGGACAATTACGAACTGCGCAAAACACCCGATGGCAAGTATGAAGTAGCCGAGGCTGGCACGGAGAACTTCAAGGAGGTTGCCGCCGAGCCACCCGATCCTCGCGTTGAGCGTGCCAAGCTCAAAGATTGCGCCGATGCCATGATCACCGATCCCAGGGAGCGCGCCAAGTTCGAGGCCGACATGGCCAAGTTCGAGGCGCGGGCCAAGGAGTTGCGCGAACGCTATGAAAAGCAGGGGATGACGCCCGAGCAGGCTGCCCAACAGGCTCAACTCGAGATGGCCAAGACATATCGGGAAATCAGAACCTTGATGGAAGCGCCTGATAATCCGGATCTGCCCATGATCAAAGAAAAGGATCGGGTCATGCTCGCCACGCAGGTTATGCACCAGGCGGCCGATCCGACCGATGTTTCACAAGGCGCGTACAACACTTGCAACGTTGCCACCATTGAGGCACGCACCTACACGAAGAGTCCATCCGAGGCGGCCCGGCTTGTCAGAGAAGTGGCCACCACAGGCAAGTACAGAACCAATGGCGATCCACCCATAGAGGTGGAGGTGCCGAAGGGCAGCCTGGAGAAACATGGACAATCGAAAGACGGACACACGCCCGGAGAGAATCATCGATCTTATGCCAGCCAGATCTTCGAGGTGACCGCCGTCAATATCCACTACACCAAAGAGAACGCCAAGACAGGTGGGCAAATCAAGTACGAGCAGCAGAAACCGGGCCCGGACAATGGTCCCAATTCCGACAACGGGGAGCGCCTGTACGACTATTCAAAGAACAATCCGAAAACCGGAAAACCGCCTGCCGAAGTGCTCGAACCCGATGGCAAGACGCCCACGCGTGCCCCCGGGATCACGCCCAGCGAGATTGCCGGAATTGCCAAGGACATTTGCCCCGACCCCAAGGATGGCGATCAACCCGGGCCCGTGCGAATCGATTTCGATCCAGCCGGCAAGACGGCGCAAGAGCTCCTCGATCTCAACAACAAGGTATTGGGCTCCGAGCTTGCCGTGCACGGAATCGGTAACGGACAGCCGCTGGATTTGAACGACCCCGAGGTCTTCAAGAAGACTCGCGAGGCGATAGATGCAAAGGAAGGGTTGGATCAGGACACCAAAGACAAGCTCAAGGCCAAGGTAGATGCACTGGAGCGTGAGAAGGCGTACAGGAACAGCGACGGGATAGCTTATATAAGGGACGAAAAGCAGTTCAACGAGGCGCTGGCGAGGCTCAAGGCTGAGGGACGGTTGCCCATAATCGTGGGCGTGCACACAGGTACGGAACCGTTCAGCACCGACGCCGGTGAAGCTGGTGCTCGTGGTGGTGCTCATGTGGTGACCATCACTGATTACAACCCAGGCCCACCGCCTACGGTGTCAATCGACAACCAGTGGAGTAAGGACGCTGATCACAAGGACCTTCCAGTCAGCGAACTGTTCAAGTCGATGCGTCATCGCAACCAGGACGCTCGCGTCGAAGATCTTCAGAAGGAGGTGGAGGAGAATCGCAAGAAGGGTACCGTCGACTATGCCAAGGAGACGGAGCTTCTTTTCCAGAAACGACAGGCCGGCAAGCTCACCGACCAGGAGCTGCAGGACGGAGTGGCAAAGACCTTCGAGGAGTTTCTGAAGGCCAGGAGGGAAGGCAAGATCTCGGACGAGAAAAAGGATGAGGTGCTGGCTAAACTGAGGGAACTCAGAGAAGCTCTTCCGCCGGAAGAGCAAAAGAAGCTGGATGAACGTCTCCGTCGCATCAGGGAAGCCCACGACCAGCAAGTGAAGGCAGCCAAGAAGTGAGTTCCCACGGGCGCGCGCGCCGGCAACCCGTTTGCGACCCCGGAGTCCGAGGAAACGAAGAATGGGACCTGGTGATCTACCCGACGAAGTCTACTACCCGAGAATGGCGCAGGTTGAGCATATGAATTCCCAGGACAGAGCGAGTTTAGATCCCCTGAGCGACTTCGACGGTGAAGTCCTTTCCGTGGCCGAGGTAAAGGAGATGAGGCTGCCGCCCGGTTGGCTCCGGTCAGCGAGCAAGGAGCGCCAGGAAGAGAAGATTTACTCTTATGAGCTATTCCACCTCAAAGACAGGCCGGACGTCATGCTCTGGTTCTATTACCGGGGATACAAGCTGGGCGAGAGCGCCAGCAACAATTTGCGAGAATGCCTGGGCAAGCCGCCCCATGTAATCTTGCCGGCGGAGCTCAAGGGATTGTCTGATGTGATTCGCGACAAGAGCGATCCCGACGACTTCAAAATAAGCGGAGCTCACACGGAGAGCCTCAACGGTAAAACCGTTCTGGTAGTGGAAGGGAGATATGTGGAAGCGCAGGAGGACGCGTATACTGTGTACGTGGATGCGGATGGAACGGGTAGTGTTGTGCGCGAACTGCACTACCGGGCTCCCAAGCTCGACTATCCGCGGTTCTTGCGAGACGCGAAGCGGTCTTTCCAGTCGATTGTCTGGAAATAGCAGCGGGCATCCTACAAAGCTCGATCGGATGCCGGTTGCCGGCAAATGTGTTCTTTTCAAGGAGATGGACAGATGGGACCAGGCGATATGCCCAAGCCGTCGGAAGCGAGCCGGCCTGCGGAAGTGCAGCAGGCGGAAAGGGATGATCAAGCGAGACAGGCTCTGCAAGCCGAGATTGAGCGTCTGCGAGCTCAGCTCGATGTCGGTGACGCAAGACCGTCCAGGTCCAATCCCAATCCGGAAGTAAGGAATCACGGACAGATAGCGGAAATGACGCTGCCGAAGGGCTGGGAGGAAGGTCCTCCTTACCGGTTTGCCGGCGGCATTGGAACTCGCTCCTTCCGCGAGATTCATCCTCCCGAGGCACCCAAGGCAATGCTTTGCTTCTATTACCGTGGCCTGCCGATCAGCCCGGAGGCAGGCAAGAACTTTCACGATATTCTGGCTAAGCCCGCGCACGTTCTCAGCCAGGATGAACTCAAATCATTGGGCGAAGTGCTGCGGGACAAGGCAAAAGCGGAAGACTTCACGCCGTTTGTGGCACGCACGCAGGACTGGAACGGCAAGCGAGTGCTTGTCGTAGAAGGACGGTATCCAGGCATTCAGGAAGACACCTTCGAAATCTTCGTCGATGCCAGCGGCGACGGCAGAGCTGTGCAGGAGATCTATTATCAGGCGCCCAAGGATACCTACATCAAGTATGCCAAGGCCGCCAAGGACTCGATCAAGTCCATCCAGTGGAAGTAGGGGGCAAGAACGGCTCATTGTATGACTACTGTGGTTGAGGATGTCGGTCAAATCCAGCTGATTGAGCTCGCAGACGGTTTCGTCGAAGGCGCGCATCTGGATAATGTGGTGGGCGACAGCTCGCTCCGGCGCTTTCACCTGAAAGACGATCCGGAGACAAGAATCTGCTTTTTCTACCGGGGTTACGGCGTCAACGAACCTACGGCCGAAGCATTTTCCAATGTGCTGGAATCGCCCGACCACGTGCTCGCGCCTGTGGAGCTGGCCGTGCTCGGGGATCTCATCGGCGAGAAGGCAAACCATGAGGTTTTCTCCATTGCCGGGGCTCGCACTGAGCAGGTTGCAGACAGGCGGGTCCTCATCGTCGAAGGCACATACAAGGCGACCGGCGAGCGCAACTGCACTGTCTATATAAACGCCGACGGTACAGGCAAATTTGTGCAGGAGATCTTCTTTCAGGCTCCAGCCGATCGCTACTTGCCGAATTTTCCCTTGTTCTCGGAGTCACTAATGTCGGTCGAATGGAAATGACCCTGGAGGCTTGAGCTTATGGCAGGCGATGATCTGGACAAAACGGCAGAAGCCCGGGATTCGGGTGCCGGCTCCCCGGAAGGGGAAAAGGATCTGGCTGCCGAGGCAGCCGGCGCCAGGCAGGAATGGACGGAGCGTGAGAAAGAGAAGGCTGCCGGGCTTAAAAGGGGCGAGCGCAGCGGCATCACCAGCGAATTCGGCAAACCGGAGATAGAAGAGTCCGTTGCCATGGAACTGCCCAAGGCGCCCCCCACGGTGACCGATGCGCCGGCCCAGGCTCAGCCGAAGGCGGGCGATGTTGCCGCCGCTGGTCCGGCCGCGGGCTACAAGGGAGAAGGGCTGGCCAAGGCCGTTGAGCCTTCCTCCCATTACACCGCAGCCGGTGACACGCCAGAGTCCATCGCTCGACAGAAACTGGGCAAGGATGCCGCCAAGGATGAAGTCGACAAATACGCCAGGGAAATCGCAACGGTCAACGGGCTCAAACAAGGGGAGAGCCTTGCCGAGGGACGCCAACTGAAGCTCCCGGGACACACCGCCGATGGTGGCTTCATCACAACGGACGAAACGGGTCTCAGGCGCACCACCGTTTGGCCTGACGGCAGGGAGAAATCCGAGGATAAGGTAACGGGGAAGTGGGTTCTGAAAAAGCCGGGCCGTGATGGGTCGATGCAAGAAGAGCATGGTGGGAGCAAACGCCCGGAGGAGAATTTCGTTCTGGTCAAGGAAAAGAACGGTCGCTACCGCCTGGCTGAGCACCTGGATGAACAACCCTGGGAGCGCCCACGGCCGATGATCGGGCTTATGAATTACGACAATCGTCCGATCGGCTCCCAGGCGCTCATGGAGCTGGCGGAAAAGAAGATCAAAGACCCCGAGCAGCTGGCGCAGTTCCGGGCCGACATGCTCAGATACGAACAGCGTCTGGAAGGCAAGGATCTGGGCGCCATAGAAGGAGCGGCTGTTTACCAGCAGATCCGGCGATTGCTTGAGCATGAAGGCGATCAGCCGACAAAAGCCGAAGACAGAGTAGTCCTGGCGCAGCAGGTGATGCGGCAGATTGCCACGCCTTCATGCATCGATCAGGGCAATCACGCGACCTGCAACGTAGCGGTCATCGAGACACGCACGTACAAAAGAGATCCGCTAGCGGCGGCAAAGCTGGTTGCCGATGTGGCGACGACCGGCAAGTACCGGGCCTCGGACGGCACGGAAGTTGAGCTCACGCCGAAAAGCCTCCAGCCGGACATCCAGTCAAGTGTGAACCCGCCTCCCGATGGCGCCAGGAGCTACGCAAGCCAGATTTTCCAGGTAACGGCAGCCAATATAGCCTGGGCAAAGGACAATGAAGGGTCGCTGCCGCCCAGAAAGGTCGTTTACGAGCAGTACCGTCCGGGCGAGACGGATGCTGCCGGGAACAAGGTAGGGACTTTTCCGGAGGACACGGGCGAGCGTTTGATCGATTACGCCGCTGATCCGCCGCGAGAAGTGCCGGATCAGGCTAGCGGACAACCGGCCCGGTCACCGAACCTGCGAGTGG
>DATNRD010000187.1:0-2758 GCA_036703665.1 Candidatus Obscuribacterales bacterium | reverse complement strand
AGCTCTGTAGAGCTGCAGGAAAATCCACTGGGTCCACCGGTAGTAGCTGTCGTCGCAGGTTGTCACCTCGCGGCTCCAATCGTAGCTGGTGCCGAGTTTCTTCAATTGCTCGTCGCGCATGAACTTGATGTTCTTATCGGTCCAGCTTTTCGGATGCAGCTTGCGAGACATGGCTGCATTTTCGGCAGGCAGCCCGAAGGCGTCCCAGCCCATCGGATTGAGCACGTTATAACCAAGCATGCGCCTGTGCCGGCTGATCACGTCGGAGATGGTGTAGACCCGCATGTGCCCCATGTGCAGGTCGCCGGAAGGGTAGGGAAACATGACCAGCGAGTAGTACTTGGGCCTGGCGTCGCCGTCGACGGCGCGGTAGATGCCGGTATTCTCCCAGTGGGACTGCCACTTTTCCTCGATCTCTTGCGGGTTGTACTGGCTAGCCATCAACGAGCCGACCTCCTCGGGAGGGATTGCCAAAGCGGAGATCCAATCTTATCCCAGCGGTTTTGCTACCGGCAAGGCGCACGGCTTGCCATGCTAAGATTCTTAGCCACGCGGGCGGGACGCCAGACCTCAGGCGTACACCGCGCCAGGGTCCGTCCGCCATTTCCTGGGAGCTCCGGCATCCGGCCGGCTGGAAGATGCCGAATTAATGACAGCGGCACAATTCCGAAGCCGGTGGTAGGGGGCATGGCAATGCGCCCGCGGCAGGGGCGGTTTGCAGGGCAAGCCCTTGCGTGCTCGAGCAGCACGGCTGCGCCCCATGCAGCGTCCACTCAGGGCAAGCCCTTGCGTGCTCGAGCAGCATGGCTGCGCCCCATGCAGCGTCCACTCAGGGCAAGCCCTTGCGTGCTCGAGCAGCATGGCCGCGCTCCACGTAGAATCCACTCAGGGCAGGCCCTGGGACCGCGAAGGGGCACCCCGCCCCCACCGTAGATTTGTCACGGAGGAGCCCGGAGAAAGCAAACAATGAAATCACCAGCAGTATCATTACGAGGGCGCCCTTGCCGATCCGACACGGGTGGCTCGACCCGGCCCTTACCAGGTAGAGGATTTCCCGATGACAGAAGCTAAGCTCGATGCGACCGGCGAGTCGATCCCCGCCGATATTCTTGCGCAGGCGACGGAGCTGTGCCGCCAGGCGGAGGTGCTCCCGGACGGACCGGCGGCCCTGGCAGGCAAGATTCTGGCGGCAAGAAAGGCCGGCAGGCCGCTGCGCGTCAAACTGGGGGTCGATCCCACCTCGACCGACCTGCACCTGGGGCATGCGGTCGTCTTCCGCAAGCTCAGGCAGTTCCAGGACTTCGGGCACCAGGTTGTGCTGATCATCGGAGGCTTCACGGCTCAGATCGGGGATCCTTCCGGCAGAAATACGACGCGGCCGCCGCTCACCCCCGAGCAGGTTGCCGCCAACGCCAGGACGTATCTGGACCAAATGGGACTGATCCTCGATGTGGCTAGAACCGAGGTGGTCAACAACGCCGACTGGCTGGCGAAGTTGTCTCTGGCGGCGGTGCTCAAGCTGGCAAGCTCGGTCACGGCCAATCAACTGCTGGCCAAGGAGGCCTTCGGGGACCGCCTGGAGAAGCACCTGCCCATTGGTTTCCACGAGCTTTTCTATCCCTTGCTGCAGGCGTACGACTCGGTCGAGGTGCGCGCGGACGTCGAGCTCGGCGGCACCGATCAGCGCTTCAACATCCTGCAGGGGCGGGAGCTGCAGCCCTGTTACGGGCAGGAGCCGCAGCTGGCCTTTCTGGTGCCGCTTCTGGAGGGCACCGACGGTGTGCAGAAGATGTCCAAGTCCTACGGCAACTACATCGGTTTGAAGGAGCCGCCCGATGATATGTTCGGCAAGTGCATGCGCATCCCGGATGAGCTCATCGTCAAGTACTTTGAGCTGGCCACCACGTACTCGGGCGCCGAGATAGACGGCATAAAGGCGGCGCTGGAGGCCGGCGGCAATCCCAAGGACGCCAAGGAAAAGCTTGCCCATCAGATCGTCAGGCAATACCACGGGCCCGAGGCCGCGGAAAAAGCCCTGGCCGAATGGCGGCGCGTGCACAGCCAGCGGCTGTTCCCGGATGACATGCCACAACACGTGGTGGCGGATAAGACTTATCTGTTTAGAGTGATTGCCGATTCCAAGCTGGCCTCGGGCACGGGTGAAGCCAAGCGCCTCGTGCAGGAAGGAGCCGTTAGGCTGGACGGCGAGCAGGTCAAGGATCCCAATTACGAGTTCAGCCTGAAGGCGGGACACACGGTGGTGCTCCAGGTCGGGCGAAGGAAGTTCGTGCGTCTGACGGGTCCGGGCACGTAAAAGCTTCCTTATCGTGGCTGAGGCGGGCGCGGCAAAGCCTATACAATTTGACTGCAAGCGCTCGCGCTCTTTCGGTTCCACCAGCGAGGATCCTGCCATGACAGAAGTTGCCACCCGCCCGGAGGCGGAGTCAGCCAAGCCGAAGCTCAAGCGGCAGTTCGTAAGCTTCGTGCTCTATCAAGTCGAGCCTGAGTGGCGGCGCCTGCCGGAGGCTGAGCGAAAGCGGCACAAGCAGGAATTCGCTGAGGTAATCGACAGGTACAACCAGAGCAAGCGTTGCCAGATAATCACCTACAGCACTGCCGGCATGCGGGCCGACGGCGAAATGCTCCTCTGGGTGATCGCCGCCGAGCTGGAGGCAGTGCAGGAACTGGCCAGCGATCTGTCAGCGACGGCGCTGGGCGGTTACCTGCGGCGCAGCCAGTCGTTCCTGGCGCAGACCAA
>DATNRD010000186.1:0-11348 GCA_036703665.1 Candidatus Obscuribacterales bacterium | reverse complement strand
CGCTTAACCGGGGCACATTCATGTCGATAGCACTTCCTTGCCGAGTGCGATGTTTTCTGCGGCAGGGGCCGGACGCCCCCACAGGAATCCTTGACCGTAAGGGATGCCGAGGTTGCGCACGATCGCCAGCTCTTCCGCCGTCTCTATGCCTTCAGCTACAATCTCCGCGCCGATCGCTTGAACCAGACGCGCCAGGCGAGTAAGGAGTTTTTGCCTGAACGGCGCGGCCGCCACGCCAATCACGTACTTGGGGGCGATCTTGACTACATCGGGCTCGAGCACGATCAGGCTTTCCAGAGAGCTGCGCCCGAAGCCGACGTCGTCGATGCCTATGAGGATGCCCTCATTCTTCAGGACAAGAATGCGTTCTCTCAGGTTGTTGGGGTCTCCTATGAACTGTTGTTCGCTGATCTCGATGCAGTACTTGTGCTTCTGGAGGTCAGATCGGAACAAGCTGGCAAGCCGGTCGACCGGTGTATCGATGATGGTCGATGGAAAGAGATTTACATGCACCCGGGTGGACTTGCTCCAACCCTCGACGGCGCGCAGGCATGCCTTGAGGCATGCCAGGTCGACGGCCGTCAGTATCTTGTGCTCGGTGCTGGCGCGGAAGAAGTCGTCGGGCGACTCGAGGGCCGGTATGGTGCTGCGAGTAAGCATCTCGCAGCCGATGGTCCGATTCTTCTCCAGGTCAACAATCGGTTGCAGGTATGCCCGGAAGTGCGTGCCCGAGATTAGCATTTCGGGGATGCTCGACTGACCGGACTTGTCGGATACCAGTTGACCTGTGGTGCCAGCCTCCGACGAAACCCGGTTTTTGCCCAGAAGCTTGCTCTGCTTCATGGCGGAGCGAGTGGCCACCAGTATCTCTTCGATGGACGAAATGTCCGCGGGCAGCATAGATACGCCCAGGCTGGCGGTGAGGGTGACGTTTCCGGTAGGCAGGGTCAAGGTGGTAGATGCTATGGCCATGCGAATCCGGTGGGCAATCTGCGTGGCTTCGGCCAGGCGCGTATCCGGCAGCAGCATGAGAAACTCGTCGCCGCCGATGCGAGAGACGTGGTCGGACGGACGTACCGATGCCCTCAAGCAACGACCGATTTCCTTCAAGACCAGGTCTCCCACCGCATGCCCGAAGGACTCGTTTATGTTCTTGAAGTTGTCGCAGTCGAGCAAGATGGCTGCTGCGGGGGACGCTCCACGAGCCATGCGATTGGCTTCCACTGCCAGGGCGTTCTCGAATCCGCGGCGATTGAGCAGCTCGGTCAGCGGATCGACGCTTGCTAGCCGCTCCAGCTGCGCATTGGCTGACTCGAGCTGCTGCGTCAGGTCTTTTATTTGTTCCTCCGCCTTCTTCCGTTCTATGGCATAGCAAATGGCGCGGGCCAGAACTCTGCCGTTGATATCTCCCTTGACCAGATAATCCCCTGCCCCTGCCTTAACCGCTTCCACCGCCAGGGTGGTGTCATCGCGCCCAGTGAGCACCACGACAGGTACCCTGGGAGCTCTGGCGGTGATGGTCTGGAAGCTGGTAAGACCGTCGGCATCCGGTAACGACAGGTCTGAAAGGACGACGTCGAAGTCGCCCATGCTCAGACGCTCGAGCCCGGCGGACAGACGGGCTACATGCTCGACGTGGAACGTGGCTACTTCGGCGACTTCCTGCAATGACCTCGCGATCAGATCTGCATCCGTCTGACTGTCCTCGATAAGGAGTATGTTGATTATTTGCAGGCTCATGTCTGCCCGTCGGGAAGGGTAAGTACGCTGAGCGAGAATTCCTGGATTTGCCGTTTGGTCGCGAGTCAAGACCTACATACCCGGAAACCCGCGGCCTAAAGCCTTGGGCCACTTTTTTGGGCGGCTTCCGGGTGAAGGCTCGCCTGGCGGGCAGCCCGCCCTGAGACGTCCTCCTGGAAGCTGCCCATCCCGGGCTGGCTGCTGCACCTAACAAGAGGTCGAGCATAGCTTGTCGAGGGCAATCAAGGCCTGGATTCGGCAGCCGCGGGCGATTCGGGGTTCGGGTGGGTACGATCCCTTACTCGGCCCTGCTGTTTTTCCCAGTATCTATCTGGGGGGGACCACCTGGAACCGGATCGTTGTCTTGCCTACACTCATGGTCGAGCGGTCGGACACTACCTTTTTAGAGAGCCGCCTGGTAAAAGAGCAGGGACAAGACAATGGACAGATCACAGTCGAACCGATTGAGGCAGAGGAATTCAGCCGGAGCTGCTCTGAGCGAAGGCGACTCTTGCTGCGGGCGTGAATATGTGTCCCGGGCCGCACGAATGCAAACGTTGCCGACAGGCGATCGCCTGGTCGAGCAGCGTGGCGTCCAGAGGCTTCTGACTCCGGACGGCGACGTGCTTTGTGTTCTGGCCGACGGGCGGGCAAGCCTGCACTCCTCGAAAACGGTGACTGCCCTTTTCGAGGACGGCATCTCGACGATATTCTTCTCATGCGGGGACTATGTCCAGTTCGACAGTGCCGGCATCGTGTCGGTCCGCAGGGGCGAAAGAGCAGTCTCGCTCCGGCAGCCGTCGGCCTCCGGCAGCAAATCTCATGCTGCATAGTGGTCAACTGAGTTGAGCAATCAAAGCCGAAGGTGACCTTGCACCTGGAAACTGATGCGTTGACAGTGGACGATTGACACTTCGACACTACATCGGTACGGTCAATGTTGTGCAATGTTGCAGTCAAGAGCAGGCATGGAATCCAGGCTGTGGCCCGGTCTGACAGAATTACCGCGCGCTGGTTGCGCCTTTATTAGGCTCGGCTCAGGACCCGGTGAAAGTTTGAAAATTATGCTTGCGGTGCAGTGGCGCTCACCGTCTACTAGTTCGCTAACTTTTACTTCCTTTACTTAGTCCGCGTGAGGGCCTCGAACATGAGACCTGCCAAATGCCGGGTTCCCATCGGCGTTCTTTTCGTGATGGCGCTTGTATGCGCGCTAGCTACTTTGCCTCCGGCGACAGCTTTAAGCAGCGACGCTTTGGCGGAGGATGATTGTCGCAGTCTTTTCGGTAACCTCCATCTTCCTGTATATGTATATCGTCCGGCAGGAGCCGACCCTCGGGCGATTATCGTTGCTTTGCACGGTGGGTGCCTGCATGGCGGATCCTTCGCAACGCTGGGCAGGAGACTGGCTGAGCTGGGGTATTGCCTGGTGTCCCTCGATATGCGCGGATATGGAAGGTGGCTGCACCAAGCATTTGGAACCAGAAAAGACCGCCAATTCAGCTACAAGCAAAGTCGCAAGGATATTGAGGCGGTGATCGAGTGCCTGCGAACGAGCTATCCCGATGCACCTGTTTACTGTCTCGGTGAGAGCCTCGGGGCTAATATGGCCATGAAGTTGGCTGGCGGGAGCCCGGGTCTCGCCGATGGAGTAGTCTTAGTGAGCCCGTTCGGTGGGCCGAGGCTGTTCGTCTATCCGCAGATGCTTGCTCATCTGCTGCAGGTGACGATCTGCCCCCTGGGAAAGCTCGACATGTCGTGTTATTTGAAACGAAGGCTTTCTCACAATCGTGAATGGGCGCGGGAGCAACTTGAGGATCCACTGGGGCGCAACAAGCAGTCGATTCTCGACCTGCTCGTAAGCCTGCGTTCGAATGTTGCCGGCATTCTTCACGCCCGAAGAATCCCTGCTAACACTCCGGTGCTGGTGCTGCAGGGGCAGAAGGATCGACTCTGTAGCCCGAAGGCCTCGATGCGCCTTTACGAACGCATGCCATCGGCCAGAAAACGGTTCGAGCTGCTGCCGGACCACGGACACCTGATCGTGGAGACGTCGTACCTCCAACCGCAAGTGATCGCGCTTTTGGATGGTTGGTTCCGAGAGCAAGAAACGTGGATGCGGGCTCAAGCAAACACACCTTTTCGAATGGCCGATCGTTCCGACACGAAGAACCGGGGCAGGCAGCATCGTAAAAGCGCTCTGTCAGCAAGCCTTTAGGGAAGCACCCGCCACCGATGGGCAAGCGCATTACGGCGACCCAGCTTGGCGGTCATGATCGCCAAACAGCACCGGGTTGGGGACGGACACATACCCAAAAGGGGAGTGGTCCCGGCTGCGTGAGTCTGTCATTCTCTTGCATCAAGCACGCAAAGATCAGGGCTGTAAAGCTGCGAGCAAACCGTCATATAGAAAGACGTTGGCATCCAGCACGCCGCGCATACCGAACTCGACGGCGTCCCAGGCACCACAGCGCTCGATAAAATAGAGCGCCAGCTCCAGCGACTCGTCGCAGTGCTCTACCTCCACGGCTACGTGATCGAACCATATGTGGTGCCCGAGTCCGAGTTTGGCAAATGCGCGCCGCATCGCCTCGAATTCTTTTACGGCGAGCAGCTCGGTAGCCGTGACGGCGCCGGCAGCGATGGCGGCTCGCCTGTAGTTATGCGACCACTGGCATTTCAACGGATAGTAGTATGGGCTGACCGTCTTTATGTACGCTCTTACCCCCGGTTGGATCTGTGCCAGCGCGAACTCATCCGGAGTCGCCCCGGCTGACAGGGCGACGTCAATGAGCTGGAGCTGATGCCGGTCATTGGCGTTGCCGTTGCCGTATTCGTTCCTTACATTTTCCAGAATGAAACCGACTGCTTCCTCGGGCATGAGCGTGGCAGTTTTCAGCAGCAGGCGCCGGAGGTGACTGGCATGTGCGTCGTAATTGCGCAGCAGGGACGCCACCTGTGAGGGGGAAAGCAGGACCTCATCCAGGGTGGCAAAGAGCCCGTGACCGGAGCAGGGATGCGCGGCTGCCATTTGCCTTATGCGATCCGCCCAGTGCCCACGCGGAAATTGGGGCGCCGCCTGCAACGAACCTGGGCCAGCTATTTGGTAACCTTGATCCCATGCAACGCTCATGCTGCCCTAGCTCCGATGCCGGCGAAATGCCGGCGCTTCCGGGGCTGCGAACCAAATCCTTGGTAAATTGAACGGCATTGGCGCTGGCCCTTCATTGCAGTCGCGATTGGAGCGGCACTGGCACGCAAACCCGACGGTCCTTGTCTTGCGCCTACTCTCTCTTGCCGGCCGGTTCGACCACGGTTGCCTCAGCCGGTGTCTTGCTGTTGCGGTCGCCGTGGCTGCTTCCCGACTTCGCCTCCCGGGCACCCTCTTTGGCTTTCGCCTCTTCCGCCTCCAGGAACCACTGGGCCTCGAGCGCCGCCATGCAGCCGGTGCCTGCCGCGGTGACAGCCTGCCTGTAGAGCGGGTCCTGAACATCACCGGCAGCGAAGATACCAGGAATCTGGGTCTTCACGCCATCGGTGATGATGTACCCGTTCTCGTCGAGATCTAGCTGCCCGACGAAAAGATCCGTATTGGGCTTGTGCCCGATGGCAATGAACACGCCGTCGGCATCCAGCTCCTGGGTTTTGCCGGTCTTCAGGTTGCGGACGCGAATGCCCGTCACGTAGCCCTTCTCGACGTCAAAAATTTCGTCGATGACGGAATCGAGGATATAGTCAATTTTGTTGTTTTCCTTGGCCCTGTCGACCATGATCTTCGAGGCCCGGAAGCTGTCTCGCCTGTGTATGAGCGAAACGGACGAGGCAAAGCGTGTGAGGAACATCGCTTCCTCGAAGGCGGTATCGCCGCCGCCGACGACAAACACCTTCTTGTCTCTAAAGAAAAAGCCGTCGCAGGTCGCGCAGGCTGAGACACCATGGCCCATTAGCTTGCTTTCGGACTCCAGCCCCAGCAGCTTGGCTGAAGCCCCGGTGCAGATAAGGAGTGTATCGGTCAGGACCTCTTCCGAGCTGGTGCGCACCAGAAAGGGGCGCTGGGAAAGCTTGACCTCTTCGGCATTGTCATAGATGAACTGGGTGCCGAAGCGCTCGGCCTGCTTGTGCATCTCTTCCATGAGCGTGGGTCCGAGGATGCCGTTGGGGAACCCCGGGAAGTTTTCTACATCGGTGGTTATGGTCAGTTGGCCGCCAGCTTGCAAGCCCTGGATAACCAGCGGCTCCAGGTCGGCCCTGGCGGCGTAGATGGCGGCGGTCAAGCCCGCGGACCCTGAACCCAGAATGGTGACTTTCTTTCTTATGGCCATTTCCCACCTTAGCTCGCTGGTTTCGCGCCTTTGCTGCCGCTTGTCCTGCACTGTCGGAGCCGAAAGTGCCATCGCCGGGCGATTAAGCGGGCCTGGAGATGCCAAGTATGCCGTCAAGAGCGCGTCACACTTAAATTCTAGGGCTCGTCATGCCTCGAATCTGACAGCTTCAGAAATATCTTAGGTTAGTCCCAATACTGTTGGTTAAACCTGGGGGCGCGGGCATCCTGCCTGCTTCGAAGCAGGGCCGCGAAGGAGGCGAGGTACGAGCCGACGGAGCATTACAGAGGATGGCGAGTCGCTGCGCGACGGAGAAGCCGGCGTGAGCCGGCCCGCGCTACCAGGGGTACCATCCCAGTCCTTCGTTAAGCGAACAGCATTGAGGTTAGTCCGCGTCAGTGGCTCTCCGGCTGGGACCAGCCGAGGCGCTCACCCATACGGGTCGAAGACCGTAGGGGAGTGCCGAGCGAATGTCGTCGAATTCGGTCAGAAGCTGCTGTCTTTGCTCCTCCAACCTGGCCATGACCGCAGGCGAGGGCTGACGGATAAGCAGGCCCTCCAGCCTGTACAGGTCATTTAGCTTCCCGAGAGTCTGCTGGGTGCGGACGAGCTGCAGATTGGTCAATCCGAAAAATTCAGTCAGCAGGTAGCGCCAGCGTTTTACGGCCAGGCGGAGCTGGTGCAGCTCCTCCGGTGTGCGAGCATGCGATTCCAGCTCCTGGACCCTGTCCTCCTGCGCCTTAACGAATCGGTCGATGTGGTCGTAAGCCGACTCCATGGTCGACTCTGCCGGCAATTTGGACCGGAGCCTCTCGGGCCGGCGCGTGATGTACTTCCTCAAGCGCCGCATCGTCGAATCAGGATCGAGGTGGTCGATGGTGGTCGTGACCGCGTCCCGCACGAGAGCCCGCTCCTTCTTCCACTGTCTGAGCATCTCTTTCGGGCAGCCCAGCTCCTTGCCAAGGGAGAGATTGACGTCCCAGTCGCGGAGGCTGCCCAGAGTCCGCAGTAACCTGCGCATCGGCTGGGCGACGCGCCGCTTGAATTTCTTCGACTGCCAGCCGTCCTTGCGCATCACGGACCAGACGGAAAACCAGCGGCGCAATGCCACTCTGGTGTCGTGTACGCGCTTTGCCGTGGGTTGCGCCACCAGACGCCTCAACTCCTGCTCCAGGCTGTCGCACAGAGCAAGAGCCGTTGACTGCTCGAAATCAATCCACGGGGTCTCGTCAAGATGGGCAGGTACTTTAGCTGTCTGCAAATGAAACTCCGGCTGCCCTGAGCGTTTTTTCTCTATAGCCGTGGCAGTCATTGTGCGGAGCCTAAACAGGGCAGCTGCTTGTCACTTGTCATATTACGCCCTCCGCCTGGGCTGCCCAAACGGCGGGCGCCTGCAAGCTTAATAGTGCTACACAGGGCGATTAACTTAAGTGCTCCGTCGCCCTCCTCCGTCGGCTCCTCCGCACGACAAGACGCTCGGCGGCCGACGGCTCCTCGCCGTCGTTGCCTCGCTGTCGGTCGTTTCAGCCGCTCCGTCGCGCGGCACGGGCGTATTCCCCTGCGCCTCCACCAGGCTGAGGTGATTGCTCACGAGGCTCGCCTGCTTACCGCTGGAACTCTGGCGCCGTTGCTTCGCTGTACGGCGTTCAGGCGTGCTCGCAATCGGCGCCTCCAGCGCGGATTACCCAGAGTTCTGTCCTGAGCCCGAATCAGATGAGCCTTATGGACAGACGGCTCTTCAAGACTTTCTGTCCCGGCCTGGTAAACAAGGCCGTGACACGATAGCGCCCGGACTGGGCAAGCGTGGCTGAGCCTTCGAAGGCGTCGGCTTCGCCCGGCTTCAGCTGGACCGGCAGGAAGCGGTCTGGTCCCAGCTTGACCTGCAAGGTGACCTCGCCGGCGGTGACAGGCTTGAGGGCCGGATCCTTGATATAGAGCTTGAAGTTTACGGTGTCCTTGTTGGCGCGGTTGGCTAGAAGCTCAAATGTATACTCATCGACCTCATGGAAGGCTCCTCCGTGTTCTGGCTTTCCGTGTGCTTGCGCGCTGAAAAAAGGTGCAACGGACAACAGGCCGGCCAGGGAAATCACGACAATCGTCAGTGAGCGGGGCATCTAAGTCATCCTCAAGGATAGTTGCTCTGGGGCACAGGAGGCTTACCAACGGTACCCGTCTGGGATATTGTAGGCCGGCCGCGCGGTGCGGGTCGCCTGTTAAGGATGAATTAAAACCGCCCTTAAGTTGCTGCCGCCCAATCAGTAAACACGCTACATCTCAGCAGATACTGGGGCGCATGGCAATGCGCCCGTGGCCTGGGCGGTTTGCTGGGAAGCCCTTCGCATGCTCGAGCAGCCTGGCTGCACACCATGTGGAATCCACTCAGGGCAGGCTCTGGGACCGCGTAGCGGGACCCCGCCTTTACCTTGAATCCGTCAGGCAAGACCTCATGAGCAACAAAAGATGAGATTGGCAGCAGCATCCTTAAGCATGCTGCGGGTTCGTTGCCTGACGATGCGACCATCGTCTATGATGCCCCTGGGAGGTGCCGGCCCCGGTGCGGCCCTTAGCTCGTTTGGCGGAGTTAGGGTCGGCCGGCAGCAAATGAGTTTCACGGACAATAGACAGTGGTGAGGATTGAGCAGTGCGTGGTCTAAAAGCAAATCTTGCCCATCTCGGCGCTGCCGTCGCAGTTGCGGCCCTGCTTGTCAACATGGCTTTGCCAGCCTGCGCCGAGTCGGCAGCCGCGCCGGCGCCCCAGGCCAGTGAGAGCCAGACCGCTGCGGGCGGCACGTTCGAGGATCGTATGAACACGGCCACAGGGCTCTTCAATCAGGGTAAGTATGAGCAGGCCGTCGCGGCATTTCAAAAGGCCCTCGAGCTTGATCCGCACAATGTCGTCGTGCGCAACTGGATTGGCTTCTGCTATCAGAAGCAAAACCAGTGGGACAAAGCTGTGCCTGAGTTTGAGAAGGCCGTTGAGCTCGATCCGGATTACGCGGAGGGGCACAACAACCTGGCTTATGCCCTGCAGCAGCTGCGCCAGTACGAGCGGGCCGCACAGGAGTACAACCTGGCGCTCAAGCTGAAGCCTAAGTTTCTGGAAGCGCACTACAACCTGGCTTACGTCTATATGCAGCTCGGCAAGCCGGAGGAGGCCGTAGGGCAATTTCAGAAGGTTCTCGAGATTGATCCGAAATTTGCCGACGCGGTCTATCAGATCGGCGTCATATCGCAGGAGAAGGGCGACCTGGACAAAGCTGTGGAGTACTACAACAAGTGCCTGGAGCTCGATCCCAAAAGCGCGGCCGTGCACAGCAAGCTCGGCGTGATCAGTCTGTCCAGAAGCGAGAAGGAGAAGGCTGTTGAAAAATTCAAGCAGGCGCTGGAGCTCAACCCACAGTTCTACGAAGCACGGCTCAACATGGGCGTAATATACCTCGAGGACAAGAGTTACAACGAGGCGCTCAGGGAGCTGGGTAAAGCGCTCGAGGTCAACCCTTACGATGATGCGGTGCACTATCAGCTCGGGCGGTTGTTCTTCAAGCTGGAGCAGTACACCAATGCTATCGACCAGCTCAGGCAGGCCATTTATTTGAATCCAAAGAATCAGGCAGCCAAAGACGAGCTGCAGCGAGTGATCGAGGCCAAGAAGGCCAAGGCCTAGGCCGCTTCAGCGCCGGAGCAAGTCTCCGAAAACGTCTCTGGAGCGCTTGAGGACGAGATCGGTGCCGCCGCGGGAATAGACGGCGCGCATGCGCTCCACGAGCGAGGGCATCTTCACCCGAGTGAAAGGAGGCAGGCGGTGCGGGCTCCGGCAGTAGCGGCGAAGCGGCTCCGCTGCCCTGTCCCAGGTAAAGGTGCCGGACAGGCTCAGCGAGCCGCGCGCGAGCGATTGCGTCAAGTCACGGTCTTCGATCAGGCGCGAGATTGCCGATGACCAGGCGTCGACGTCGCGATAAGGCAGGGCCAGTCCGGCGCCTTTCGATTCTATGAGGTCGGCTAGATGGTCACCGCCGGTGGTGAGGATCGGCAGACCGGCCCAGAGGTAATCCAGTATGCGTGTTCGAAAGGAGAAGCGCGTTTCGGGAAGATCGAAATGGGCAGAGACCGCCACGTCTGCATCTAACAGGTAGTTGACCCGCTCCTCGTAAGGAATCCAGTCCTCGCCGAAGAACACGTGGGTATTCAACACTCCCAGTGCCTGCGCTTGTTCCCTGGCCCTTGTTGCCATGCGCATCGGTGGCACCTGGGGGTTGGGAGACTTCCAGCCCATGAAAAACAGCTTCAGGTGATGATGGTGGCTGCTCACCCGGGCGACGGCTTCGATTACAGTAATGGGATCGAACCATTCCCAGATGCCCCCGCCCCAGAGCAAAACGAAGTCACCCTGGCCTATGCCTGGCACGTTTCCTCGCGCGCCGGCAGCGGAGCGGGCCGGCCTGCCTGCCGGCAGGCCGAACGGCACTACGTCGATCAGCCTGCGCAGGGAAGGATCGAGACTATGCATCTCCGGTGTCAACCGCCCGATTGCGCAATAGCGTCCGATCCAGTAGTCGCGCTGGCGTTCCGAGGCGCAGACCGAAAAGTCAGCTACGGTCATGTGCTTTTCCAGGACCTGGTGCATGAGACGGTAGCTGGCCGAGGCCGAGATGGGATCGCCCTCGAACTGAGCCAAAAGCGAGAGCAGGTAAGGATCGTACAAATCGACCACGATGTGCTTGCCGAGGTGAGCCAGCCGCGGGTAAGGCTTAAGCACATTGGCCTGGACAAACAGTACATCGAAGTCGGAGGCGAGCTGGTACAAGCGCGGGCGTGACAGTCCTGCCGCCAGCAGGAAGCCCTTCTGCTCGGCCCAGTCAGCCGGAAGATTCGATGGTCTGGGGGAGAACACGGCCACTTCAAATTCGCGGGAAAGCTGCGCGGCCAGCTCCACGCAACGGATGGCGGGACCCGCCATCTGTCTGGCTACAGGCTCGAGAGTGATAAACAGCACCTTGCGGCGCGGCTCGGACAAGGTTATCTTTCTCCAAGGCTACTGGGGAAGCCAATTATATAACGTTAGAATATAACGCGGTCATGTCTATCACGTTTGCCCACAGCATGCAGTTACTCTCTCGTCCTGGGCGTTTCGCTGCGCTCAGGATAAACTCCGTAGCGAAGAATCTCGTCCACGGGTCGCAGCTCGAAACGGAGATTCTTCGGTCGCTGCGCTTCCTCAGAATGACAAGTTCAGCAGGGTTAGCATGATCAAAGTAATGGGCAGGTAACGCGGTCGTGTTGCGTCCACCC
>DATNRD010000185.1:0-3527 GCA_036703665.1 Candidatus Obscuribacterales bacterium | reverse complement strand
CTGTCATCATTGAAAGCTCGGAGGGATCACGCACGACGCCTTCGGTGGTCGCCTTCACCCGCAACGGCGAGCGCCTGGTAGGACAGCTGGCCAAACGGCAGGCGGTCACCAATCCGGCCCGGACCATCCAGTCGATCAAGCGCGAGATGGGCACGAATTATCGCGTCACCATCGACGGAGTCTCTTACACCCCGGAGCAGATCTCCGCCATGGTGCTGCAAAAGATCAAGGCCGATGCGGAAGCCTATCTGGGCACCAAGGTGGCGCGCGCCGTCATTACCTGCCCGGCGTATTTCAATGATGCGCAGCGGCAGGCCACCCGTGATGCCGGACAGATAGCCGGTCTCGAGGTCCTGCGCATCATCAACGAGCCTACCGCCAGCGCGCTGGCCTACGGGCTCAACAAGCTCAATCAGCACGCCACCGTCCTTGTGTTCGACCTGGGGGGCGGCACCTTCGATGTCAGTATTCTCGAGATCACGGACGGCGTCTTCGAGGTGAAGGCAACCGCAGGCAACAACCGCCTGGGGGGCGACGATTTCGATCAATGCATCATGGACTGGCTCAAGTCGGAGTTCTTCCAGGCTACCGGGATCGATCTCTCCAACGATCTGATGGCCATTCAGCGCCTCAAGGAGACTGCCGAGAAAACCAAAATAGAGCTGTCCACGACGATGGTGTCCGAGGTGCATCTGCCGTTTCTCACAGCCGATGCCAGCGGACCCAAGCATCTCGAGACAACCCTGACCAGGGCTCAGTTCAACGACCTGACGGCACATCTGGTGGAGGCGACCATGGGACCGCTCCAGCAGGCGCTGGAAGATTCGCACCTGCAGCCGGACATGATCGACCACATACTGCTGGTGGGCGGGTCCACGCGCATTCCTGCGGTGCAGGACGCGATCAAGCGCTACTTCGGGCGCGAGCCTTCCAAGGGCGTCAACCCCGACGAAGCCGTGGCCATGGGCGCGGCTATCCAGGCCTCGATACTGGCCGGTGAAGTGCAGGATGTGCTTTTGCTCGACGTAACGCCGCTGTCGCTGGGGATCGAGACGGCAGGCGAGCTTTTCACGCGCATCATCGAGCGCAACACCACCGTTCCCACCAGCCGCACCATGATATTTACGACGGCTCAGGACGGGCAGTCATCGGTCGAGGTGCATGTGCTGCAGGGAGAGCGTGAGCTGGCCCGTTACAACAAGTCCCTGGCCAAGTTCCAGCTCTCCGGCATTCCACCGGCGCCGCGCGGCGTGCCGAAGATCGAGGTGACCTTCGACATCGATGCTGACGGCATAGTGCACTGCAGCGCGCGGGATGCCGGCTCGGGCGTCAAGCAGTCCATCACCATCCAGCGCAGCGCCGGGCTGAATCCTGACGAGGTCGAGCAGATGCAGCGCGAAGCCGAACAGTATGCTCAACAGGATCAGGAGCTCAAGGAAGCAATCAGCACGAAGATTCATGCCGAGTCTCTGGTCTCGGAAGCCGAGCGCACCATCCAGCGGTATGGCGACCGTGTGGACGGCCTGCAGGTCGAGAAGCTCAAGCGCGCTATGGAGTCCGTCAGGGAGGCGCTTGCCGCCGGCGACAACAAGATGCTTAAGAGCCTCACCGCCGGCCTCGATGTGGCTTTGCTCGATCTGGGCAAGGCGATTCACACCGGCAGCCGCCAGACCACCTCCGGCCAGGTGGCCGCGCCGGGAGCAGGCCGCCGCACGGGAGAGTCCGGACCGATCGAGCTGGGCGGTGAATTCAGGCGGACGCAGCCGAAGAAAACACAGTCGGTTCCCGCTGAAGAATGAGTTATCTTCACTCAGCGTCAGCGAAAGCGATTACACAGGCAGTTTATGGGTATCCTGATGGAGACTATGTCAAAGCGTGACTACTACGAGGTTCTAGGGATAGACCGCAACGCTACTCCCGACCAAATCAAAAGGGCGTTCCGGAACAAGGCGCGTCACCTACATCCAGATAACAAAGAAAGCGGCGATGAAGCCGCCTTCAAAGAGCTGGCGGCAGCCTATGAGGTGCTCTCAGACGAAAACAAGCGTTCGCTCTATGATCGTTACGGGCATGACGGGCTTGCCGGTGGAGCAGGCGGATTCGAGGGCGTGGATTTCGGAGCATTTTCCGATCTGAGCGAGATATTCGCCCAGTTCTTCGGCGGGGGCACCAGGAGCGGTTACCGCCGACCAACCGTAAACCGCGGCTCCGATCTCAAGTACGACCTGGAGCTGGATTTCCTCCAGGCCGTTTTCGGTGTCGAAAAGAAGATCTCCGTAAGACATCTGGAGGACTGCACCGCCTGTAGTGGCAGCGGCGCGGCGCAGGGCTCGGGTCCCGTGCGTTGTTCGACCTGCCAGGGCATGGGGCAGATCAGGCAGACGACGCAGACCTTCCTCGGTCACTTCACGCAGGTGCTGACCTGCCCCAACTGTGAAGGTGAAGGAACCCGCATCGACAAGCCGTGCTCCAACTGCAAGGGCCGCGGACAGGTGCGCAAGGCCAGGGAGATCGAGATCAAGATCCCGCCCGGGATCGACAGTGGCGCCAGGCTGCGTGTTCCCGCACAGGGAGACCAGGGCAGAAAGGGCGGGCCGCCCGGAGATCTCTACGTCATAGTTCATGTGGCTGAGCACCCGGTGTTCGTGAGGGAAGGAACAGCGATCCATGTGCAGCAGCCAATAAGTTATTCCATGGCGGCTCTGGGCGGGGAAATCCTCGTGCCCACCGTGGAAGGGGCCAAGATACTGAAAGTTCCGCCCGGCACCCAGACCGGCACCACTCTGGTGATGCGTGAGCAGGGTGTTCCGCTCCTCAATAATCCCGCCAGACGGGGCGATCAGTTTGTGCATCTCACGGTCGAGACGCCGACCAAACTCTCTTCCGAGGAACGCAAGCTGCTGGAGCGCCTGGCCGAGTTGCGCGGCGAAAGCCTTACCGTCTCCGGCAGCCCTAAGAAGGAAGACGGACACAAGAACGGCGGCAAGAATGGCGGTTCGATATTCGACAAGATTACGGAAGTTTTCAAGCCCAAGGATGGTGCGGACGAATCGTGATGCGCAAGCTCTGGGCAGTCGTTGCTGTGTTGGGGATCGTCGTCCTCTGGCAGTGTGTGATCAGCCCGGCTTCAGCGACGCGTCTGCCGCCGGATCTCAACGAGAGCATACTGGCTGAGTTCCCTGACGGAAAAGTGCGGCTCGACGGGTCGATTCAGACCTCACGAGGCGATCTGTTCCTGCCTTTGCTGCCCGCTACGTCTGCTGCCAGGAAGCGCGGCAAGGCTCACATAGAAGCTGCTTTCCCCAGTGCCGAGCACCCCGACCTTTTGGTCTATGGGAACGGCTGGTGTTACCTGCGCGTGCTGGCCAGGGGTGTGGCTAAAACGGTGCTCGCGCCTGCAGAGCTGCCGGAAAGGCTAAAACGGCAGCTGCTTGCCTGCAAGTTTCCCTCGGATCTGATCGTGCCCGAGCACTTTGTGCTCCCACAATCGCTCAAGTCGCTGTGAGCCGATGTGGCCGTTCAGACGG
>DATNRD010000184.1:0-9796 GCA_036703665.1 Candidatus Obscuribacterales bacterium | reverse complement strand
CTTCATCGGCGCGTCCGAGGCGGTAAAGGATGCCCGCCTTTAAAAGCCTGACGGGACTGAAATCAGGCCACCTACCTTCAACCTCGTCACACAAGAGCAAGGCCTGCGGCAGTTTTTTCTGGGTCATCAAAACTGTGGCCTTCAGGAGCTTGGGTTGCGGGACATCGTTGCGTGAAGCCAGTTCGCCCAAATAACGCTCCGCCTCACTGTCTCTTCCCTGCGCTCGCAAGGACATGTATTGCATGGCAGGGAAGTCCCACGACTCGGGAAAACGGTGCCGGTATTGCTCGAGCAAGGCATCAGCGGCCTTGTAGTCCTTGAGCTTAAGATAAAGCCGCACGTGACTCAACGGCGGCTGGGGATTGCCAGGCTCCAGCCGGGCGGCATCCTTGAATTCTGCTTCCGCCAGTGTGGCGAACCCCTGCTGCAAATAGTATTCGCCCAGGGCCAAGCGTATCGATGCGTTACGGGGCTCCTTCTTGGCCAGCTCGAGCAGCGATAGCCCGTACTGTGTAAACGCGCGCGGATTGCGCGCCAGTTCCGACAGTTGCCGGCAATTGCAGGGAGGCTTAGCCTGTGGGGAAGCTCCCCCTTTGTCAGATGCCAGGTTGGGGCTAATGCTGAAGCCCACGGCCAGGCTCAGCGCGGCCGCACGCACACGCAAGCGTATATTTACTCTCTTACTGCCTGCTAACACCGACATTCACGATTGTTCGCCTGGTTCGTGACGACTGCTTGATATCAATTGAGCAAAACATCTGCTCTTTCGTTGCCACTATGGTCTCCGCCGCCACAACGCCGACCCGAGCAGCCAGTGCCGGATAGTCCATAATCGATGTTTTGGTGGGTATGGAGCCGCCGGGAAGGAGCGCCGCCACCTGCGGGTTGCTGGCCAAATTCTGCTGAAGACGCCCTGCATCTGTCTGGACCATTTTCCAGCCGGATTGTTGAAGGGCGCTTCTGTACCAGGACGCAACCGTGGCGGCAGTGTCATCAGTGCCTATAGTCATGACATTGGCGGACAGGCTGCCTCTCGGGCTGGCGACATTCATAGGCGAGCGCACGATATAGCGTGTGTTTCGGCCGCGAAAGACGGGAGCGGCGAAATCGGTAGGAGGAGAGCTGCTTTCTCTGGCTTCAGTCCTGGCCGCCTGTCTGGCTATCGTCAGGGCTTCCTGTGGAGGTTTCCACTGGGTGGTTGCTGTCTTCTGATATGCTTGCTTCATCATTCCGACCAGAGCCGGATCCAATCCGTATTGCGTCGCCCACCTGTCGACGTTGCCCATGTATCTGGCTTCCTGTTGCTCCGGTGTCATGGGCCGGCGTACCTGCGCGGATCGCTGCTGCGTCTGTTGAGCCTGAGCTGGAGCAGCAGCACTCAGGACCACAATTACTGCTAACGTCGCGCACCTGTGGCACAGCCTGGCGGCAGAGCCTTCAGGAAAATTGGTACCCGTGCATTGTGCCATTGCCATCTACCTTAAAGGGATCAACCGGGACACTGGATGAGCGCCTCACAAACTGGAGCCGCAATTTGGGTTATTCTCGCGCGAGGTAAGCGGGGTGAAGCAGAAACAATTTTGAGGCTGGTTCCAGTTGCTGCTGTCAACGACGACGCCCTGGCGTGCACATTTGCGCTCTACCAAAGATCCCAGTTGGAGTACGCCCAGCAGTCCATGGTATCCGGACGAGGGAACGAAATGATAGCGGTCATAGCTGCAAACTCTTGTTGGATACCGGGCTGCGATGTTAGGGTTCAACTCGCCGCCCCAGTCGGCGTTGGGATCTACGAGCCGGTAGCATCGGTCACGGTCGGCAGCCGTCTCGCGGAATTCTCTTACGTGCTCGGTACCATCCGGCTGGGTGTTCAGTACCCTGGTGAGCCAGGTCGGCAGGCTGTCTCCCGGAAGAGTCGCCAGGACGAACCGGTCGTTGTCGTCGAGATATATAAATGCTCGTGTTCCCATGGGGATGAGTTTCGGCGATCGCAACACTGTCTCTATTTCGTCGATACTTGCCTGGGGCTTGATTTCACGCAGGCGCTGCACCATGAGGTCATACATGACCCTGACGTTAGGATCGTTGCGGCGGTTATAGAGCAATGTCTGCAAACTACCGTCCTGCGTGTATTGGGATGGTGTGATTCGGTTAAGAAGGCTGACCAGCCTGGCATTTTGCGGAACTCTGTCTCTCATGCCAGATTCGAATTGGTCGGCCGTGAAGGAAAACATGGGCGTTGGCGCGCCGCTGCCGTGGAACGTTTCCATCCAAAAGCAAATGGAGGGCGGAGCGAGCAAGAAGGCGAGGGCCGTTGCTCCCCAATCGGCCGAATAGTCGCCCTCCAGCCAGTCCCAGAAGATCTTGTGCTCGCCGGCGTTCTCGGGCGTTACCCTGCAGATGCCGCCCGAGCCGCCGGCACCGGCGTAGTGGATACGCCCTGTCCCTCGCTGTGAGACGGCCGGCAGGTAACCATAGAGGGGACGCATACTGAAAGGCGCAAAACCCTCGTAAAGCGGGGTATCGCAGTTCACTGCAAATATGGTAATGACAGCCATAAGGCAGCACATCATGTAACAAATCATGGCGCCTATAGGTATGAAGAAGCACCAGATGCAGGGCAAGTGAATGCCGAGTCCGGCGCTGCCCAGACATGCCGCCAACATGAGTATGCCGGTGTCTTGCGCATAAGTCGACCGTCCCCATATGTTCTCGACCGGGTTGAACAGTGAGCGCCCGAGCACCAACCCCGCTTCTCCGGGGAGGAGTCCCAGGTTGCTCTGGTATCCCGTAATGGTCTGGCGGTTGGAAAGATCTATCACATGCAGCCCCTGTGCTGCCGGTGGGCGGTTTTCGATGCGAATGAAGCCGCGCGGGTTTTCTATAGTGTGACCCGGCGTCATGTCCTTCGTTACGGAGTGGGCGGGTAAATCCAGATTCCCCTGCGCTTTCTCGACAAATGCGCGACCATGAAAGCGAAACGCGTTTGGTGGAACAGCCGCATTTATCTCCGGTTGAATGAAACTTCGATCGGCATCATTCTGAAACTGTTGTAGAGATATGAGGTGTGGTTTCTTTTCATGCTCTAGTGGAACAAACATAAACTGCAACGGCTGACCTGAACCTAAAGGAACACTGACCTGCTCGTATCCGCGTATGAAGTTGTTGTTGAGGGGATGCCCGGCCAGCACTGTACTCAAACCCAAAAGCCCGACATTTTGCTGGTCGGGGACAAACCGGACATTGCTGTCCTTGCCGCGATCTGTGTATGAGTTGGCGTACTGCGCCGGTTGAATTTGTGTGCCGCCCCCGATCATGCGCACCGTCTGCGCGTTAGCCAAGCGGCTGAACGCTCCATGGAGAGGCTGCGGGGTATCCGGGTCGGTATCTGTTTGCAGGTTTTGCGCCAGCCTGGTGCTGATGTCTGTTGCCATCTGGTGCACCTGCCTGGCTCGGCTCACCGCGTCGGGCGTTGCCAGGCCCAGGTCTCGCATCTTCTGTACGTTAAGCGCTTCCAGCAGAGCCAGTCCCCATACCCGGTTGATGTTGGACAGGTCGATGATGTACCTGCCGTCTGTGTGCTTCGCTACGCCACCGAATTCGGTGATCTCGGCGCCGCGAAGGTCCACCTTGGGAGCCGTCAGAGAGCTTTTTGAAACGTGCAATACGCCTGCGTCGACCGCATGCTGCACTTCCTTGGAGCCACCCAGGAGCATCTGCAGCAGGAAAAAGCCGACTCCGAGGAGCACCACGGCCAGTGCTACCACGGCCACCAGCGGCAAAATCTGCCCGCGAGAATGGGCCGAGCGAAGAAGTGCAGAACCGGCCAGGACGCTGGGATTCAGCCCATTGAGAGCAAGAACACACATGAGCGACGCACGCAAGGAATTCCGCCGGCGTCTCATTTGTCGCAAGCCCCCCTATTGGCAAGCCTCGATGTTGACTGACAAACCCGAGACTACGATGATAGTATTGTAACCACAGCATGGCAACCCTGCAAATGTTGTGTATTTGAGGCTGGTTCTTTGTCGGTGGCTTGGCTATGGTTTTTCGATGCCGTGTAGGGATGGCGAGGAAAGAGTCGGGCGCCGTCACCGCCGAGTTCGGTCCGGCGTTGTTTCTATTGCTTATCGTGCTGGCCTTCCCGTTGATGGATATGCTTGCCCTGGGGCTGACGTATTTCCTCGGTTCGACACTCAATAGCACGCAGGTCAGGCAAGCAAGCCAGGAGCACTTTTCTGAAGCTAGAGACAACGCAAATGGGGCGGTCCGCCATGGTATTCCGCAGCGGTGGATGTCGTCCGGGCTCGGTCAGTTTTGCCATCTTGCAGCGCCCCCCGACACGACAGTGACCTATAAGGACGGAATCGCAGGCGACAAGGTTGTGGTCGTCACCACCACGATTGTTGCCAATCCGATGCTGACTATACCCTTTTTCGTTGCTGTACCGGGGCTTTCAGCACCGGCCACGTTCAGCTATACAAGTGAACAGATTGTTGAAAACCCGGAAAATGCTCCTTAACCCACTAACGGCACCATCACATGATCCACAAGGGTAAACGTCGAGATATCAGTTGTTGTGCGCAGAGCCATATTGAGTTGGTTGCAGGAGCTTTTATACTTGTTCCACTCATCCTTTTTCTTATTGATATGTACGTGATTGTAATGACAAACTCGAAGGCGGACCACGTCGCAAAACAGGCTGCCCGAGCAGCAGCCAATCAGCCCAACCTGAGCATGGCCACCCAGGCGGTACTCAAGGTCATCTCTCCTCAGGCTGTCCCTCGTTCGTCTATCATCCGTGATGTCTACCTGGATGGCCCGGTGGATTACATCCCAAACGATACTGTGGAAGTTAACCTCAAAATGTCGGTAAGCTTGCCAGTGCCGTTGCCGGGCATTCCTCAGAATCAAGAGTTCAAGGCACGGGCAATGGAATCTATAGTTACTGTATCGAGATAAGTCAGGCAGGTAAGCTCTGCCCGTGCTTTGAGAATCAGCTACCTGGGGGGCAGCACTCACGCGTGCATGCTCACGGTATTAAGGCACCCTGTGCGGATAAGGGTCCTTTGCCGATGGTAATCCAGAATCGGGGTCGCTAAGCTCAAAATGCAGGGCGGAAACTGGGACGGTATCGGGCACCGTTGCTCCGGATAGGCAGCGGGCATTTGCCCTGCCGATTGGGCTTGGAACGGTCGATAATCGCGTGACCGAGATTTGCCACAACGATGGACAGGTTATGTCACGACGCGTGACTACACTGGCCAGGGCTTCGACAACACGGCTCCAGTAACAACTGGCAGCGTCGGGATTGCGAAGTATAAGAGACGCCTGAGAAAGGCAGGTTGGCTCCCACGGATTATAATATCCTCGGGGCAGCACAGGAGGATGAGCCATGGGCAGGGACATTCAAAAAGAAGCAGCAAACTTTCATGACCAACACAAAGATCTCACCGGCGAAGACGCGCCCAAGAAGATCACCGAGGACTTCGCCAAGGTGACCAAGGGAATGACCGAGGAGGAGAAACGTGCTTTTTGTCAGGCACTTGATCATAGTGATAGCGTAGATGATAAAGTTCAGTACAATTTCAAGGACACAGATAAAGACGGTGTTAGAGATTCCCTGACAGTAACAACCCAACAGGAAACCTGGTGGGGCAATTACATTCCGGGTGAACAACGCGAATACAAAGAAACGAATGTCACCCAAGAAGTGGAAAAACTCGGTCGCCGTCCTGCCGAGCAAAGGTCGCGTCTGGAGGAGGGCACCCGCTGGGGCGACAAGAAGACCCAAGACGCCCTGGTTGATGATCCGGTGAAGGGAAAATAGCGAACCGGTTTCGTGCAGATTACTTCATGTGGCAGGATCTCGCTGCGGCGGTCTCTCCAGCGCCGCCTGTAGCGAGCTTCTCCGCTCCTGGCCCGAAGCAAGCAAAAATTCGCGCACCGCGTTCCAGGCTGAATCGCCAACAAGGCCGAATCCCAACATCTCTCCTACATGGGAGGCCGCCCGCTGGCAGACTTTTGGCACCTCGAAGAAATCATACTTTTGCATGATTTGCCCAACAGATGGTCCCACCAGCATCCTGTCCAGGATTGACATGCTGCCGCCAAGGAAGTCCTGGAGCCATTTGGCATCTTTCTCCAGCGCGCCCTGCTCCAGGGCGGTGAGATAGACCGTCACACAACACAGATGTTTAACGGCAGCGCTAAAGGTCTCGTCCGAGTCGAAAGCTGTTGCTTGCTTTTGCGTCTCTTTTCCGAAATTCCCGTCCTGGCAGCTCCAGACATGTTCTCTTAGAAAGTCAGCGCACTGTTTACGCACTGACTGGGCGAACCAGGCAGCGCGCTGTTTCGTTTCATCCATGCTCTCGGGTTGCAGGTTGGTCGTGTCCAGGCGAGGGACAGGCTCCATCTCGACAGTCCCGGAAAATACATCTTCTGCGCTGCCGAACAGCTCGCTTATCCCGCTTTTGCCTCCCTTCTTCAAGCGGGCCAGGTACATCTGATATCCCCGGGCCGGCGCTTCCCATATGAACATGTGGTCTGGCGCTTCTATCTTCGCACTCGCTCTTCTTGTCGGTTGTTCCTTTTCATCAGTCATCTGAAATCCCCCCGCTGCGCCGTCCTGCCACTATCGGATGTTGAGGATATATTGTAAATCCTGTGACCGGGACCTCCGATCGCTCCACCGGCTAGTCGTCCGGTAGCATTGGGCATGACTCCGGATCTGGCTACCAGTCCTTGCACTTCTTCCATTGTAGAGGTGCCGCCCAGGGAATGGGTGAGTTTGGACAGGACAGTGACGTTTCCGGGTGAAACGGACGCCACCGGCCACTCTTTTCGTGCGCCGGCTGTTATCAGCCCGAGCCACCGCCGCCGGGCATAATGTAGGGAAGGTTCCCGCTCGTCCAACAGAAGTCGGAGACATGCCCAGGGTAAGAGCAAGAATATTCCATAAGGGGCTGATTATTCTTTTGGTTCCGCTGCTTTTCGAGCTGGCGGTGGCTGCCGCAATGCTTCACTTGCAGCTCTATTACTACGATTCTGTCCAGGCTGAGGTGGTCCGCAAGCAGGTAATCTTTCACACGAACGAGCTATGGTACGAGTGCACCGCGGGCACGACCGACAGAACCGGTGCTGCCTTTCTCGAGAGCGTGAACCCGAGCCGCAGTCACAGTTTCAATGCCTACAAGCAATACCACATTCTGAAGCGACTTATCGCTGATGATTCTGCCCAAAGCGAGCGTCTGGACAACATCATGGAATACACACGTCGGGTCGACGCCCTGTGCAAACAGCTGAAGCCCCTGCCCGCCTCTGAAGGGCCTCGGTCCTACCTGCACGCCCTTGGAACGAATCTGCGCGTAGTCAGGGACGTGATGGAGGAGGCGTTCGCCTTTCACGATCAAATACGCAGGTTCCGTGAGTATGAGCTGGCGAGAAGCGCCCAGGCCACAGAGAAAGTACACCGCATTGCCCATGTTATCCAAATGGTGCTAGCGGTAGCCGTTGTCGGCAGCGTGATTATTGCATTTATTCTGTTCCGCTACTTCATGCAGGGCATATACAGCGGCGTCCGCAGGCTGATGGACAACATCGAGCGATTCAAATCGGGGCGAGCACTGTCTCCCGTTCTTCAGACAGGAGACGAGATAGCGCTCCTGGATGCTCGCTTTCATGAGATGGCTGACGAGGTCGGCGCGGCACAAGCAGCAAGGCAGCGCTTTGTGTCTGCCATATCCCGTCAGTTTCGGGCGCCGATGGATTCGGTAAGGGAGTATTTGCACGGATTGAAGTCCGGCCAGTACGGCGGCGTCCCTGATAAGGTGTGCTCGCGCGCGGAAAGAGCTGAGCGGAGTCTGGAGAGGCTGCTTGTTCTGCTCGACGATCTGCTTAGACTGGACACTCGAGTGACGGCGGGACTCGACATCAATCCTCGTCCAGTCAATGTCAGGGATCTCGTGCGTGCTTCGATCGATGCGGTCTCTGCCTACGCCGACAAATTTGGTGTGAGCGTTCAGAGCTCCGATTGCGATTTCATCGTTTGTGCGGACCCGGATCGGATCGTGCAGGTGCTGGTGAATCTGCTTTCCAACGCTGTCAAGTTCTCGCCGGCGGGGGCGTCCGTCGATGTCAGCGCTTGTTCAAGAGACAAAGAAATTGAGATTCGCGTCAGTGACAGGGGCAGGGGTATTCCGGCTGCCCTCCAGCAGACTATTTTCGAACGCTTCGCCCAGGTTGAAGCCGCGGACGCTTCAGAAAAGGGTGGGACTGGTCTCGGCCTGCCTATATGCAAACAAATTGTAGAACTGCATGGGGGAACGATCGGTGTGGAGTCACAGGAGGGAATGGGAAGCACCTTCTCGATACGCTTGCCCGCGCTCGGCGGCAATAAGGAGTAAAGACTTGAAAATCCTTCCTACAACAATTTACTCGAAAGGATTATTGCTGATTGCGGTTCCTCTGCTGGCGGAGATCGCTTTCGGTGTGACGCTGGTGTGGCTTCAACACCGCTTCGATAGCGCCATCGAAAGCGAGCGGGCTGCTCAGAGCATCATCTTTCATACTAACGAAATGTGGCTGAAGTGTAGTGAAATGATGCTGAAACTGGCCTATTTCAACATTTTTGGTGGTTCGAAACCGGAGAACGCGGAGGCAGTCAGCCAGATGAACCGGGAGTACGAATTTCTCAAAAAGTCGGTTGCCGACGATCGAATCAGGGCAGCTGATCTCGAGAGAATCAGATCACTAACCCTCGAGGTAATCGAGTTCTGCCGTCAGCTCAGACCTGTTGCAGATGCAGGACAGTCAGCCATTTCCAGACTCTTTGCCTTGAAGGCCAATGTTGATGTCCTGGCTGCTGCTAGAGGATCGGTCGGCGAAGTTGGTCCCTTGATGCAGGAATTGCGCAGACCGCAGCTGCTGCAGAGTTCGACAGCCACAGCCGAGGTGGAGCACATGATTCCTTTGATTCAAAGGATCATGTTTGCGGTTGTCAGCACCAGCTTTGTGCTGGCTGTTCTTTTGTTTCTCTATTTTATGAAGAGTATTAATAACGGGCTACAAGCGCTCCTGGAGAATACGGAGCTGTTCAAGCAGGGCAGGGAGCTCAAACCAGTGCGTGCGAAAGGAGACGAGCTGGAGCACCTGGATGTTGCATTTCACAAGATGGCAGAGGAGATTACTGCTGCTCAGCAGCAAAAGCAGGCAATCCTGGCCATGATCTCGTACGACCTGAAGACTCCATTGACTTCGGTCATGGCTTTCTTTGCCTTGCTGGAGGAAGGGGCTCTCGGTGCGCTGCCTGACCAGGCAATTGCTGCCGCCAGGGAGGCTAATCGGGATCTCGAACGAGTCATGTCCTTGATCATGGATCTGCTCAGCCTGGAAAGAATGGAGGCCGGCAAAGTAACGATTCAGCCTGTCAGGCTGTCCATCAACGAGATCGTGCTGTCCGCGGCCGACCGCGTACGGGAGCTGGCTAGAGAAACTGCGATAGAGGTATGTGGCATCGACAACGATGTTGCTGTATATGGCGATCGTGATCTGCTTGGGCGAGCGCTGGTCAATCTCCTGTCCCACGCGGTGAATGGCAGTGCGGCAGGGTCTGCCGTGAGAGTGCAATCGAGTCGGCAGGACGATTCGGTCGAACTACGGGTCACCTACGTTCAAAGCGATACGCCTGTCGAAGATGTGGACGGACTTTTCGATCGCTACAGAGCGGCAGCAAACGATAAGTTGAATCTGGAGCTACCTCTGGCACGGGAAATCATCAAACTCCACGGGGGATCGGCGG
>DATNRD010000183.1:0-2900 GCA_036703665.1 Candidatus Obscuribacterales bacterium | reverse complement strand
CGGGCGTTGCCTGTGGCGTCCCACTGCTTGACCGTCACGCCGACTATCTTGGGAACCCCTGTCAGCTTCTCGAGCACGACTGCAGGTACCGCCTGCTTGCGGATGTTGAGGTTCTCGAAGGCATCGCCCACCCACGCCCTGTAAAAGCCCGGCTTGACACGCCCCGAGTCCTTGAGGATGAGCCCCCTTGTCTGCTGCACGGCCACGAACGTGCTGGGCGCCTCAGCCGCCAGCCCCTTGTAGGCTTGATCGCGGACATCGGGCACCAGGTCGTAACCTTCACTCCCCAGCCACTTGGAACCGCGCCCCAGGTGCGCCCAGGCATAGCTCCTGGCTGCCACCGCCTGCGCCTTGAGCGCCTCTATGTGCCAGCTTGCCGGCATCTCCGAGGGCACCACGCCCAGAAGGTACTCCTCCAGGTCCAAAAGATTGATGACCGTCACCGCCACGCCGAAGTTGATAAGCTCGGCCACCCCCCGGTACCAGCGGTTGTTTGCCCATACGCGGTAGTCCCCGGAAGCCACATGCGAGCGCCGGTCAAGCGGCAGCGCATAGGAGCGCCCCGTGCCCAGCTCGGCGATGCGGCCGCCGATCACGACGTAGACCATGCCCGGGTTGAGCGCCCAGACGGGCCGACCGTCTACAAACAGAGCCCCCGGAGACCACACGGCCAGCCTGGCGATGGGAACTTTGCTGGCTATGCCGATGCGCACCGGGTGCACCATCGGCGGGTAAGGGTTGAAATTGACCACCGGCGCCGGCTCCGGGCCAGACTTCTTGGCGGCGGCAGGCGCCGCCTTCTTCACGTTCTTAGATGCGGCAAGCGCTGCCTGCCCGTGGAAAACCACCGGCCAGAAAACCAGAGATGCAACAAGCATCCCCAGAACCAACGCTCTGACAGCTTGAATTACAGCGTTAATGTGTGAGATTCCCTGCCGATATAAGTGACAACGTCTAGCCAGTTTAAAACCCTATGTCGATGATACTATGAACTGCCGGGCAGTTGTGCCCAGAGGAGCCGGCCAGGTAAAAATTACAGGCGGCAATGGCGACATGCTGCCTGCACCGGCAGAGCCGCAGCCCGGCAGCCCAATAACGCAAGGGGAATCAGGTCCAATGGCGATCACTTAAACAGATACGATGCTGCGGTTTCTCGGCTTCTTCCCGAGAGCGCCGCCATCCTGCCGGCTGGAAACCGGCGCATACGGCCACCAGGTGCCCGTATGCGAACGGCATGGAAACCCGGTCAGGATCTCGAGCAAACCGACGGCATCACGGGACGCACGCAGGCATTCGGCAGCGCGACGGAGCACTTGTTTGCATGAAGCGAATACTGATTGTCGATGATGAAGTAGATATCGCCAGCTCAATCCAGTACGTGCTCAAGCAGGAGGGCTTTGCCACGCTTCTGGCGCACGACGGCTGGAAAGCCATGGAACTCTACGAAGCCCAGCGACCGGATTTGCTCATTCTCGATCTGATGATGCCCGGTCTGGATGGTTACGAGGTGTGCAGGCGCGTCAGGTCCATCGATCAGAAAACGCCCATTCTCATGCTCACGGCGCGCACTTCGGAAATCGACACGGTGGTCGGCCTGGAGCTCGGCGCCAACGACTATGTCGCCAAGCCGGTCAGGCTCCGGGAGCTGGTGGCGCGTGTCAAGGCGCACCTGAGGGACAGTCCGGCGGCGGCTACCGGCAACCGTTCCATAAAGTACGGAGACCTGCACATCGACCTGGACACCCGCACGGTGACCGTCGGTGCCGAGAAAATCGAGCTCACCTTCAAGGAGTTCGAGCTGCTAGCCGCCATGGCCCGCCGACCAAACCGGGTGTTTACCAGGGACCAGCTCTTCTCGGAGGTCTGGGGGTCTGACTTCCTGGGGGAGAGCCGCACTGTCGATGTTCATATCCGTTATCTGCGCGAGAAGCTGGAGGAGGACCCCAGCCATCCCAAGCACATCCTCACCGTACGCGGTGTCGGCTATCGACTGGTGTGGGAATGACCTTCGCTGTGATCCTCATGCGGTTTCCATCAAGCAGTTGCACCGGCGGGGTTGATCCCTGCCCCGGGCGGCAGCAAGCGCCGCTCGCACTGCTGTTGACTTCAAGGGCACGTTGAGCTATTGGTGCGGCAAGACATCACCATGGGAGCTTTCCCACTGAGCCCGGCCGGCACTGGTTTTCAGAATTGGGGCTGCGTAAATTTCCCAGTGACACGACAGGCATCGTGCAATAGACTCGAGCAGCCTCGAAGATGTGCGGCTCCTGCCGAGTCGACCTGCCACCCCGGGTCGTCGCCTTCTTGAGGAATGGCTGTTGGGATTGGCTTTCGCCTGGCGGTTGTTCGGTAACTGATGAAACTATCTGCAATTCTGGTAAGCGTGAATATCGTGGCAGCCCTGCCGGTGGCGGCCCAGGCGGGCGAGGAAGCTGTAAGCGACAAGGCCGAGTGGCTCAAGCAGAATCTAGCGGCAATGGGACAGGCTCCCAGGCAAGAACAGCGCAAGATCTCGCTTTCGGATCCCGGCATGTCACCACGCAAGCCCAGGGTCCGCAACTTCGCGCCCAACCGCCGCCTGCCCCGGCGCATCGAGCTCGAGCAGGCGCTGGTCGCGCAACGAGCGCGCCTGGATGCAAGCTCGCCGGCGGTAAGCCTGCAAGCACTCACCCCACGAACGGACGGTCCTCTGACCGGGCAGATCTCGGCATATGCCATTGCACCGCAGCCGGTTGTGACCGCCCGCCAGGCTCGTGGCCGAGTCGCCCTGCCTGCCAAGCCTTCGCTTCCCGTGCAGCCGGCTCCCCAGGCGGTTCCAGGCAAGGTGGCAACGCTGCCCGGGCAGGTCAGCCAGTTTGCCGCAGCACCGCCCATCCCTGTCATTCCTGAGCCGCCGCCGA
>DATNRD010000182.1:0-8921 GCA_036703665.1 Candidatus Obscuribacterales bacterium | reverse complement strand
GACTGCAAACGCAGCCTGGGCGATCGGCAGGGGCGACAGGCTTGGCCAACTGCGTCCCGGATATCAGGCCGATCTGGTTGTCTTTGATGTCGGCTCGCTGGAGGAAGTGCCATATAACCTGGGCTGGAATCCGGTCGTCATGACCTTCAAGCGCGGGCGCCTGGTGTGCGACCGCGGCGCTGTAGAACTGTAGCGACTACTTGTTTATTGGATCGCTTTGGTTATAATCTTAGGGACGCCACCACGGACGGGGCGGGGTAATGCAATACGCCCCTCGAGTCGTCCGTTTAGCTATGAGGAATGCTGCTGATGCCCGAACCAAAGCGCAAGCCCCAGGAGAAGGTCGGCTCCGATCTGGGTCTGGAGGGTTTCGAGAAGTTTTTCGAGGGTTCACCGGATAAAGGCGACGTGCCGCAAGGCGATGCCACCGCACTTGGTGAATCTCCGCTGCACGCTCAGCTCGAGAAGCTCACTGTGAGATTCAGCGAGCTTATCACTCTCAGCGTCGATCAAAGAGTCGAAACGGCGAAGATAGCCAACCAGCTCATTGAAAATCAGCGCCAGCTCATAGCAACGCAGCAGATTTTAATTCGCCTCATGGAGCGCTCGATCGAGCTTGCCCGCCACATCGCCGGCATCGAGGAGAAGCTGCCGGCCGTTTTCGAGCTGCCCAGGATGGTGGACAATCTGCGCGCACGCGTGGCACAGCTCGAGGGTGTCGAAGTCAATTAGCTTGAGTGCTCCGTCCGCGCGACCACCCGCCGCCCGCGCTCAGCCTTCGCTGGCTGGCGGCGCCGCATGTGCAAGCTGACAGCTCGGTCGAAGGGCGGGTTGATTATCCGATATCGGATAACGAACACATGGCAACGACCCGGAACCTTTCATTGTTCTTGCCTGCGCGGCCTTGCCCCGCGTCGCTCCGGCGGTGCTCAGGTGCTTGCCCTGCATGCCTGCTGGCAAGGTGACCGCGTAAGTTAACTAAATTAAAAAATGTGTTGTAATTCCCACTGAAATCGCGGCAAGCCATTTACACTGTTGGGAGTTTCAATAGAATCTTATACGTCGAAGTTGTCAGCAGTCCGGGAGACAAGGACGATGAGCGAGGCGTTTGTCGACGGTGGACACGATCACGGCGGGCACATGCATGGCGGCGGGGATGGCTCGGCACTCGGGCACACGCCGGGACACCACGGTCACCAGCAGGGTTTCCTGGGGCAGCTCTTCGGCGACGGGCACGATCACGGCGGCCAACACGGGTCGCACGGCGGGCACCATCATCACCATACCGGCGAATTCTCCAGCAATCCTCAGGGTTCAGCCAGCTGGACAAGTGCCCTTAGTGGCGTCAAGCTCTCCGAGGCTCTCAAGGGTATAAGCGTGACACCCAACATGATGTTCCTTTTCATGTTTCTGTCATTTACTGCCTGGCTGGGGGTGGTCTACTGGGTGCGCCACAACGAGCCTTTCGTCAATCAAGTAGTCGGAACGCACGTGCATGCCCCCACCGGCCATGCCGACAGGCACATCGTCAACGGCGTTCGTCAGGCATTGCCAATCCGCACCACGCCTCAATCCGGAATGATTTACGTGCCGGGCGTGCCGGAAGTTGCCCCGCCGGCCGCGGTGTCGGTGCCGGTGCCGGCGGCTGCGCTGGCATCGCCTGTGGCGCCGCCGGTTGCGTCTCTACCTGGAGGGGCTCCGCTGCCGGTCGTGGGTCACGTAGCGCCGGCTGTCACTCCGGTGGTTCCGCCGGCGGCTATGCGCGGCGCCTACCACGTGCCGGTCCAGACGGCCGATGGTGTGCGCCTGAAAACCGTGGTCAACCGCTGACTTTCAAGCGATATCGAAATTCCTGGCGGCCAGGCTGGCAATCAGGCTGAGCTGTTCGCTGCTCAAAGGCCCCCCATCTGAAGCTGTCAGGTTCTCCTCAGCCTGTTCGGGCGTCTTTATGCCCGGTATGACCACCGAGACCTCCGGGCGGCTCAAGACAAACTTGAGGGCGAACTGCGCCAGCGACAGCGAGGCTGCGTCGGCCACGGTCTTGAGCCGTTTTGCCGCCCGGCAGCGGGCAGCTATGTAGTGGCGGGGCCAGGCATGGCGAATGTCGCCAGTCGGAAACTGAGCGTCCTCGGCGTACTTGCCGGTGAGAAAGCCGTTGGCCAGCGGCTCGCGTGCGATTATCGCGCAGGCCGCCTGCTGGGCTCGAGCAAAGAGCTCATCGGCCGCCTTGGTCGTAAAGATGTTGTAGACGACCTGGATGCAATCCGGGTTGCCGACCTTGATTGCCGCGAGCCCTTCCACCGGATCGAAGATCGAGACTCCCCAGGCCCGGATGCGCCCATCGCGCTTGAGCTCCTTGAGCAGGGCGTAAGTCTTCGCATCCTCAATGAGCTTCAAGGGCGGATTGTGGAGTTGATAGATATCGATGTAGTCCGTTTTCAGCCGCTCCAGGCTTTTCTCGAAGGCGAACCTCAGGTACTCCGGTGAGAAATCCTGCTGGCCGCGCCCCCTGTAGAAGTTACCACCTGCCTTGGTGGCGATCACCACACGATCGCGGCAGGAGCGCAAAGCTCTGCCCAAAAGCTCTTCGCTGTGCCCGAAGCCGTACACGTCCGCCGTGTCGAAAAAGTTGCAGCCCAGCTCCAGAGCTCGCTGGACAGCTTCCAGGGAAGTCTTGTCTTCGGTGGGCCCGTAGCTGTTGCCGTGTTGGTTGCCACCTATAGCCCAAGCTCCGAAGCCAATTTCGGATACTCTCATGCCTGTGTTGCCGAACTCGCGGTATCTCATGAGTGCATCAGTGGCTGTTGGGAAAAGGTGAATGTCCTTGTACGGACAATATTAAGTTTTCCGGTGAGGCTTACCAGTGCTGTTGCCTGCCCGTTTTCAACAGGGGCTGCCATTCCGGTGCTTGTCATCGCTGCTTACGGCGATGCGCGACCGCCTTGTTCATTATCGACCGCTGAAAGAAAGTTATCACACGGGTGTATTACAATAGCCGCTTGATCATGTCTTTAAGATCAGGGACCCGGTTCAAGTAATGGATGTTTACGACATCACCATAATAGGAGGCGGACCAACTGGGCTGTTCGGGTGCTTCTACGCCGGACTGAGGGGGATGAAGACGAAGGTAATTGACGTCCTCACCGAACTGGGAGGACAGCTCACCGCCCTGTATCCGGAAAAGTATGTGTACGACGTGGCCGGGCACCCCAAGATTCTGGCCAAAGATCTGGCCAAGAACCTGACGGTTCAGGCACAGCTGTTCAAGCCGACCATCTGCCTGGGCGAAAAGGTGATCAGTCTCAATCGGCTGGAAGACGACCTTCTGGAGCTGTCCACCGACAAGGGGGCGGTGCACCACACCAAGACCGTTCTTCTGGCGCTGGGGGCTGGCGCCTGTGTCCCCAAGAAGCTGGATATCGACTACAACCAGAAGTTCGACGGTGAGTGCCTGTTCTACTCGGTGAAGAACAAAGAGAAGTTCCGGGACAGGCGCGTGTTGATTGTCGGCGGCGGAGATTCTGCTGTCGACTGGGCCAATGAATTCTCGCACCTCTCCACCAAGGTGACGCTCATTCACCGCCGTGATCAGTTCCGTGCCGTGCAGACGTCGGTCGATGAGATGTACCGCAATGGGGTCGATGTGAAGACCTTTTACGAACTCAAGCAGATCCTGGGCAACGACAAGATAAACGCAGCCGTCATCTTCGACAACCGCACGGGCAAGGAAGAGACGATCGAGCTGGACTCCATCCTCATCTGCCTGGGCTTTGTCATAAACCTTGATTTCCTCAAGAGCTGGGGGTTGACCATGCAGGCCAATGCCATAACGGTCAACGAGAAAATGGAGACCAACCTGGCAGGCATATATGCAGCCGGCGATATCGCCACGCACACGGCCAAGCTCAAGCTCATTGCCACGGGAGCAGCCGAGGCAGCCACTGCCGTCAACTTCGCGGTGACCTACATCAACCCGACAGCCAAGGCATTTCCCGGGCACAGCTCCAACCTCAACCTGAGCATCTAGTACGGACGCCGCCGGCGTCGTCGCATCCGGCACGGGCGCATTCCCATGCGCCCCTTTTAACATGCTCTGCCCGCTCCGGAGGCTCGATAACTCACCTGTTCCACACTGCTGCGCCGTCTCAGCCGACACTCTTGTCGTTGTTTTTCCGGTCGAGTCTAAGCAGGCGCGCGGCATTTGTCGCGGTGACCATCACGAACTCTCTGGGCGAAAGCGCCCGCCTCACCTGGCGGAACGCCAGAGACTGGCGGAAAAGCGGATAGTCGGAGCCGAAAACAACTCGCTCGGGACCGAGTCTGTCGACAGCGCGGCGAATGATGCGCGCCGGCTGCCACGAGGTTTCAACCATGACGTTCCCGTAGCGTGCGCCCAGGTCGAGCACTTGCCGCCAGGATTCCCAGCCGATGTGGGCAAGCACGAACTTCACGCGGGGGAATGCGGCGACCAGAGGCTCGATGGCCTGCACTTCGTTGCAGCCCTCGATTCCGTTCAGGGCTTCCACCGGTATGTGCCCGGTGTGGATTACGATTGGGAAATTCAATTGGCCGGCCAGATCCGCCAGTGCGCGGGTTTTCTCATACAGCTCGCCGCAGGCGTAGCCGCCGACGATAGGATGGATCTTGAAGCCGGTTACAGCTCCGGACTCGACAAACGGCATTACATACTTGACCGGATCGGGCTCGTCTCTGGCTACCGACGCGAAGACGGAGATGCGGTGGCGATAGCTCTTCGTGAGCTCGATGAGTTCCTGCGTGGTGGTGAGCGGCTCCAGGGAACAGACAACGGCATGCTGGATGCCCTGGCGGTCCATACTGTGGATGAGCCTGGTCAGCCCGTAAGTCTTGAACAGCCTGAGCGTTTCGATGAGGCCCAGGTGTCCCAGGCGCCCGTAAATAAAGCGACTCAGCCGATCTCTCCAGTTGAGCGCCAGAAACCTGAGGAACTCGTCGTGTACCGGTTCGCTCAGGTGAGCGACCTTTTCAATGAGAGGAGCGGCCTGCTGGAAAAAGGGCGATTTTTGTTCTTCCGGGCAGAGCCTGTGCATTCCGTGGGGGCCCTGCAGGTGGGCGTGAAAGTCGATTATGTAGATTCCGTCAGACATGGGTTGATGGATTTCAAGGGGTGCTGAAGCATAACTATAGCGTGTCTTATTACGCTTTGTGAAATCACGCGGGACGCTATATATAGCAGGCTCTTTGATTGATACGCTATATGTAGTACCATACAAAAGATGGTATACTAGGCCTGCAGGTTGAACTCGGCGAAACTTACAAGCGAGGTCAAGGCCATGCTATCTGCCAACGCATTGAAGGTCCTGGAGAAGCGCTATTTCTTGCGAGATCTCGAGGGCCACGCAACCGAAACCGCCGAAGCGCTCTTTCGTCGAGTATCCCGGGCTGTAGCTGCCGTCGAGTCGAGATGGGGCAAGCCACCGCATGAAGTCGCCCGCCTGGAAGAACGCTTCATGGCGGCGATGATGGACGGCTGCTTCATGCCCAACTCACCTACATTGATGAACGCCGGCAAGGAAAGAGGGCAGCTTTCTGCTTGTTTCGTGTTGCCTGTGCCCGACTCGCTCGACGGTATTTTTGAGACATGCAAAAACGCCGCCCTCATACACAAAACCGGCGGCGGCACAGGTTTTTCCTTCAACCGCCTGCGTCCTGCCAACGATCGTGTGGCCAGCACCACCGGCGTCGCTTCCGGTCCGGTCAGCTTCATGCTCGTCTACGATGCCGCCACCGAAGCCATCCGCCAGGGAGGCACGCGTCGTGGCGCCAACATGGGCATTCTCAACGTCGATCACCCGGATATCGAGGAGTTCATCTCCAGCAAGCGAGACACCGGCAAGCTCAACAACTTCAATATATCGGTAGCGGTCACCGAAGATTTTATGAGGGCAGTGCAGGAGGGTCGCGAGTTCGCGCTTGTTCATCCAAGCAGCAGGCAGGTCGTCAAAAAGGTTCCTGCCCGCCAGCTTTTCGACAAAATAGTGGAAAACGCGCACGCCACCGGAGAACCGGGCATAATCTTCCTCGACCGCATCAATGCCGCCGATCCCATGAAGCAGGCGTTCGACGACAAGGGCAACATCGTTCCCGGCACCGAGGATATCGAGGCGACCAACCCGTGCGGCGAACAGCCGCTCGGGCCGGGAGACGCATGCAATCTGGGATCGATCAATCTTGCCTCGTGCGTCGATGCCGAGCAAAAAGTTATGGACTGGACGTCGCTTAAGGACATGGTCTATCTCGGCGTCCGCTTTCTCGATGACATCATCGAGGCCAATCACTATCCGCTCGATTTCATCGCCAGAGCCGCCCTGGGCAACCGGCGCATCGGGCTCGGCGTCATGGGCTGGGCGGAAGCGCTCATCAAGCTGGGTATTCCTTACGACAGCCAGGAGGCCATCGACAAAGCAGAAGAGGTCATGAGCTTCATCCAGCGCCACGCCCACGACGCCTCGCAAGCTCTGGCAGAAGAACGGGGCACATTCCCCAACTGGCCGTACAGCACCTGGTACGAGCAAAACATTCGCATGAGGAACGCCACGGTCACGACCATCGCTCCCACCGGCACCATCTCCATCATTGCTGGCACCAGTTCCGGTATCGAGCCTGTGTTTGCCGTGTCATTCGTGCGCCGTGTGCTAGGCGGGACAGAACTTACCGAGGTCAATCCCCTCTTCGAGCAGACAGCTAAAGAGCGCGGCTTCTACAGTGAAGAGCTGATGCGAAAGATCGCCGAAGAAGGTACGGTGCAAGGGGTCGAGGGCGTGCCCGACGACGTGAAGCGCCTCTGGAAGTGTGCCCACGACATTCCCTACATCTGGCACGTGCGTATGCAGGCGGCCTTCCAGAAGTATACGGACTGCGCCGTCTCCAAGACGATAAACTTTCCGGCTGAAGCCACGGTGGACGACGTGAAGGGAGCTTACTGGGCAGCCTATGAGCTTGGACTGAAGGGGCTGACCGTCTATCGTGACACCAGCCGCCTGACGCAGGTGCTGAGCATCGGCAGGACCGACCCCTTAAAAAAAGCCGTTTCTGCTGGCCAGGCGGGGGCTGTGACTAGCCCCCGGATGCTGGGCACCCGTGCCCACGGCTCGGCACCGCCCGTGGAGGCAGGCGCGGCCGGTACTAGGTCGGCAGCTGCGCACGTTATACCTGCTTCAGGTAAGGATGAATTTAGTCAGGCTATGCCCGGCCTGGTGCCGGCGGCTCGCACCTACTTCCGGTCCCGGGCGGCTTCAGGATGCCCGGAATGCAGCTCGGGAAGCGGGTCTTTGGTGCGCTACGAGGCGTGCCGTATGTGCACGGCCTGCGGGTATACTAAGTGCTGAGAATGCCAGCGCAGCGCGCGCATATCCAAAATGAGGCCCGGAAGATGTCCATTCTTGTCGACTTCGAAATCCGCAAGGAAATTGCCGAGGGCAGGCTCGTAATCGATCCTTACGAGGATCGGCTCATCCAGCCCAACTCTTACGATGTGCGCCTGAGCGATCGTTTCTCCTGGCACGATGCCGGCGACGAGGTCATCGACCCGTATGACTCGCAGAGTGTTCTTAAGGGTCTGGTGCATGTGGTGGACGAAAACGTTGTCATCAAACCGGGGCAGTTCCTACTGGGCGCCACGCTGGAAAGGATCTGCCTGCCGCGCGACATAGTCGGGCAGCTGACAGGCAAGTCGTCCCTGGCGCGCCTAGGGGTCATGGTGCACGTCACGGCCGGCTTCATCGACGCCGGCTTCAGCCATCCGCCCGCACAGATAACCCTGGAGATAGTCAATGTCGGCAATCGCCCGGTCAGACTTCACGCCGGCATGCCCATTGCCCAAATGGTCTTCACTCGCACTGCCGAGTGCCAGGTGGCCTACAACGAGAAGCCCGGGGCCAAATACAACGGACAACCGGCCGCCGCGCACAGTCGTTATTACCTCAATACGAGCGTTGGCTGATCCTGGCCGGTCCGCCGACCAGTGCGTGCGAGGACTCGGGATGAGGGCGCGGCGGGGCGCGCCCCTACCAACGCGGGAGATCCCTCGCGTGCGACCGCTCGGGATGACCGCTTACAACGCGGTCACTTGCTGGGGGCCATGAAGGGCACGAGCTTAGAAATGATGGCAGCAAGCCCGCTTTCCGTGGTCTTGCGTTGCTCCATTTCTTTTTGCAGTTTGACTGCAAAGGTAGACTTTCTAGCGATGCTCTCGTTGCTGTTCTTGCTCATGCCGGACATTTCCCTCGCCTTTGGGTTGTCAATATATATACGTAAAGATCAGTAATTGGACCACCCGGTTTCTCCCATGAGCGCAGGGGCGGCACGCCACGGAGGCGGGGGCGACCGGCGACGAGCGCAGAGGCCCGCACCGGCGATGGTAGGGCGGCTGGAGCTCTGTGCGGCGATGCTTGCTGTCGAGGTACAGCGAGCCAAAGGCTGGGAGGAGCCGTCGGAGCGCTTGTCGCATCACGAAGTCGCGCGAAAGTGCGAGGGAGCGAGGCGACGTACCCTCCCAGGCGCGAAGGCGGCGGCATAAATGGGAAGATTCCCACGACCGGGGGGAATTCACGGATTTACCCGGCGCTGAGCGCTATCTAATATTGCTGAACCGAGCCGGGCAGGCGGCCCACCTATCCGGCAAGCACCGGGATGCTAGAGGTTACACCGGAGGAAGTACCAATGGGTGATGGCAGAAGCACTGAGCGCTTCTTGGGCAGCGACGGCACCGATTTCGGGTACGGCGACGTATCTCCATCACTGGGGCAGGAGGCTTACGAAAGGGCTCAGTCCTACGGTCAACCGGGCACCGACTGGCGGGGCGGATACGGCGGCGTGGCACCGGCTTTCGGAACGCCTGGCGATCAGGGCGGCGCTGCCGATCCCAATGCAGGCAACACGGG
>DATNRD010000181.1:0-7772 GCA_036703665.1 Candidatus Obscuribacterales bacterium | reverse complement strand
ATGGCAGTTGTGACCGTGGCGGTCGCAGTGCGGCTCCACCACGTACGTCCAGCCGGTTTGCACGCGCTCGGTGCGCCAGCCTGTCTGCACGCGCTCGGTACGCCAGCCGGTGTGCACGTGTTCGGTGCGCCAGCCGGTGCGCACGCGTTCGGTGCGCCAGCCGGTCTGCACGCGCTCGTATCGTGTACCGGTGCGAACGCGTTCCTGGCGCGTGCCGGTCTGCACGCGCACGGTCTTGTAACCGGCGACGTACTTCTCGGTCTGCGTTCCGACCTTGACCTGCTCGGTCTTGTAGCCGGAGACGTAGCGCTCGGTTTTGGTGCCGACTTGCACCTGCTCGGTCTTGTACCCGACCACCTCCTCGACCTGGACGACCCGTGGCGGGTGCTCCGCCTTGGGCGGGTCGGGGGACTGGGCGGGCGGGGGCGGGGGCTGGTTGGAGCGGGTCAGGCGATCGCAGCCGGTGAGGCCGAGAAGCATGAGCGCAACCAGCGTGATGATGGACTTCTTCATGATGATGGCTTCTGGGGAGGTACGGGGCCTTTCCCTGGCGGAACCATTTCCGCGTTCGGTTCCGGCCCCTTACGGATAAAGGCCGGCGCCGGGTGCAGACTTGCGCCTGCACCCGGCCCAGCCGGAGCGACTCCCGCCATTGATTCCAGGTCGGGGGCCGCCTTCCGGAAGTCCATCTATCTATGCGCTCCGTCGTCGCGCAAGGCTCCCCAGCCTTGCGCTCCTCCTGCGCGCGACAAGCTCGCTCGGCGGCCGACGCTTCCTCAGCGTCGTTGCCTCGCTCGACTTCGGTTCCAGGGTGCGTCGTCGCGCAAGGCTCCCCAGCCTTGCGCTCCTCCTGCGCGCGACAAGCTCGCTCGGCGGCCGACGCTTCCTCAGCGTCGTTGCCTCGCTCGACGTCGGTTCCAGGGTGCGTCGTCGGCTGGGGGGTCAGTCAAGGCATGGCGCCGCCGAGCTGCACGAGATCACGCGCCGGTTCCGTACGCCCTTTTCGGGCGACTTACCGCACGCAGCGGAAGTAGCCCTGGCTGTCGGTGTAGCCGTAGCAGCCGTAGTAGTTGCTCCAGTAGGCGGTCACCCAGCGCTCGACCACCCGCTGCCGGTACACCCAGCGGTGGTTCCAGGAGTCCCAGACCCGGACGTACACGGTCTCGTAGACCAGCACGCGGATGGGAGCCGGGCTCTGGTAGTAGTGGCCGCAGCCGGGGTAGTGGCGGTGCCCGACGTGGACCGAGACGCCACCGTGCCCGGTGCCGATGCTGATGCCGAAGTCGATCGTCTGAGCCTGCGCGGGTGTGGCCGCGCCGAAAGTGATCAGCCCCGCAACCAGCAGGGCGAAGCCGAAAGCGAGCTTCTTCATGGTGTTCCTTCCTTGTTGCAGGCGCTGGCGGGGGCATGTCTGCCGCCCGCGATTGCGCTGCTCATTAAGGTTTCGCGAGTAAAAACGAGGTCGACGAGCGACGCGCTGCCGACCTCAACCAGGCAGGCTGATGCCGATCCGAACGGCCGGGGTCTGTCCCCGCCTCCGAATCAGTGGCGATGCGGCCCGTAGTGCGGACGACCGTGCCAGTCGTAGTGGTACCCGCGGTGCGGACCGACGTGGCGGCCCCAGTGGTACCCGTTGTACGGATCCCAGTGATAGCCGCTGTGCGGGGCGACGTGCGGGTAGGCGTGGCCGTCGTAGTGCTGCTGGTAGTGAGGCCCGTAGTGGCGGTAGGGGTAGCGGTAGTAGTAGCCGCCACGGTACTGGGGCGGCACGACGTAGCCGCCGCTGCCGTTGTCGTACCAGTACACTCCGCCGGAGACCTGTGCCTGCGCGGGCGTCGGCGCCGCCAAGACGAACAGGCCGGCCAGCAGCGACAGGCTGAGGATAAAGCGCTTCATGAGATTTGCCTCCTGACCGGGGGCGCCGCCAGGCGCGTTCCCAGTCGATCAAGCTGCAGGCTTTGTTATTTCAGTCAGCCGCGTGCCTGCTCTACCGGCTGACCGCACCGCTAGAAAACCGACCAGGGCTTAAGCCGCTGTTTATCCAGCTTCGACGATGTCGAGCAGGAAGTCACCGCTGCCGGTGCCCAGGCGACGGGAAGCGCGACCACAACCGCCCGGGCCGGTTCCCGGCTATGAGTCTGAGGGTGGTATTGCAGGGTGGTCGGGCTTGACTGGGATTTGGTCGATGAACTTGGTGATACGTGAGGAAGTAAGGTTGGGATCAACGTAGCAAAACGTCTGTCTCCATCTCAACTAAGCGCTTGTAACCTGCCCGGGAGGCATTGCCAGCAGCGACCAGCTTGGTGCTTGACTACCAGGAGCTTTCGGGCAATTTCGGGTGGCCTGGCCAGGCTCATGGGCTAGCTGCACGAGCCGAAAGTCTTCTCTTTACAATTGAGCCCGCTCAGGAAAGAAGCCCGGCCGCCAGAGGAGAAAGTCTGACCGGCAGGCTCCCGGATCAACAACATTCACCCCGGCTGCGTCTAAAATAAGCGGGTGTATCCCAATTCACTCCACAGGCTCGAGGTGTCCGGCATGGATGAGCCGGTCCGGCGTAACAGTGTTAAGCGTGCGGTCGTGATCGTGATCGACGGTTGCGGCGCCGGTGCCGCCCCTGATGCGCACGAGTTCGGGGACGAGCCCACCTGCAACACGCTTGCCAATACGGCTGCCGCCGTGGGTGGGCTGAACCTCCCCTGCCTGGAGAGACTGGGGCTCGGCAACATCACGCGCATCCAGGGGGTCGCACCGGACAGCGCCTCTGCCGGCTGGTTCGGCAAGTTGCAGGAGTCGTCCCGGGGCAAGGACACTCAGACGGGCCACTGGGAGCTCATGGGGCTGGTGAGCAACGTTGCTTTTCCCCTGTATCCAAACGGTTTTCCCGGTGACATCCTGGAGCGTTTCGTAGCCGAGACAGGCTGCCAGGGAGTCCTGGGCAACAAGCCGGCCTCCGGAACAGGCATTCTCGACGAGCTCGGCCAGGAGCATCAGCGCACCGGTTTCCCGATCGTGTACACCAGCGGCGACAGCGTCTTCCAGGTGGCCTGCCATGTTGATACAGTGCCGCTGGAACGACAGTACGAGTGGTGCCGGATTGCCAGGAAAATACTGGACGGGCAGCACCGAGTCGGGCGGGTGATCTGCCGGCCATTCACAGGGGCGCCCGGCAATTATCGCCGTTTGGGAGGCGACCGGCGCGACTATGCGGTGCCGCCGCCTGCGCCTACGCTTCTGGATCGCTTGCGTGCGCGCGGCGACGGTGTGCTCGGCATAGGCAAGATTGAGGATATTTTCGACCGGCAGGGCTTGACCCACGCCGTGCATACCGGCAGCAACAAAGAGGGGCTGGAGCTTACCCTGGCTGCTGTAAACGGGACAGTTGATCTGTCCGGGCTGGCGATCGTGCCGGAGCCGCCGCCGTCTGTGCAGTTCATATTCACGAATCTGGTGGATACCGACATGCTCTTCGGGCACCGCCGCGATGTGCGCGGCTATGCCGGGGCGCTGGTGGAGATCGACCAGTGGCTGGGCAGGATCATGGAAGCCATGGGGCCGCATGACATTCTCTGCATCTCCTCTGATCACGGCAACGACCCGACCGCGCGCGGCACCGATCATACCCGCGAGTACGTACCTTTACTCATCTGGTCGCCGTCGCTCGAGGAGGCGCCGGGCAGTCACGATCTCGGCACGCGCCAGGGCTTCGTCGATGTTGCGGCCAGCCTTGCGGTCTGGCTGGGCGTGAACTGGGACGGGCCAGGTGTCTCGTTTATTCCGGAATTGTCCAAGGCGGTTAAGACATGACGACGGTGACTACGCTCAGAGGTGCAAGGCTGGTCGATTATACGCGGTCGACCGCGCGCTCTCACCAGTTCCCGGGCTTCGGCGATCGGGTTATGTCCTTTCTCAGGGAGCCCTCCGACTCTCGCTGCCTGGTCGTCGTTGACCGCGGGTATATGATGCGGCAGCAGGCATCACATGTGGTGCGCGATCACCTCAATCTGACCGGCACGAACCCGCTGGTGGGGCCGAACGACCCTTGTGGTGAGCGGTTCCCCTCGGTCAATGACGTGTACATTACGGATCTCTGTCCCGACCTTCCCAGGGGGGTGGCGGCCGGTCTGATGGCAGGCGTATTCCCCACGCGCGAGGAGATGGAATTCTTGCGCTCGCTCGGCGCCGATTTCTGCTGCTACAATCTGGTGCCGACCATGATCGTCGCTGCTCATGCCGGGCTCAAGGTTCTTGGTCTGGTCGTGCCGGAGGGTGTTCACGTAGATCCAGTTCTCGATGTGGTGTTGGGGTCATAAGTGAGGCAAACGATGACTGAGGCGCTGGCTCGCTCCGCAAACGATGCCGTCGATTTCCTGAGGCAAGTGTCGAAGGCGGTGCCGAAAGCGGCTGTGGTGCTCGGCTCGGGCGTCAAGGTCCTGGAGGATGTCGTTGAGGATACCTTCTCGTACGATCAGGTCTTCGGCATGTCGCCCTCGATCGTCGGCCATGCCGGTTCGCTGAGTTTAGGACGAGTGGACGGTCAGCTCGTTGCCGTACTGCGCGGCCGCTTCCACCTTTATGAAGGCCACTCCTGGGACGTGGTGACCCTGCCGACCAGGGTGCTTGCGGAATGGGGCGTACCTTACCTTTTCCTGACGAATGCTGCCGGCGGCTTGAACCCCAAGTTCAAGGTGGGGGACTTGATGCTCCTGAAGGGCTACCGGGACCACCTCAATCCGCGCTGGAAACAGTCGGGACTGGTCCCTGCGCTCATGCTGCCGCCTACCGACTGCCAGAACGATCTCACCAGACACGTCTGGAAGGTGGGCGAGCGACTGGCTTCTGAGGATGCTGCTTTCAGGCCGCTGCGCACGGGCATCTATGCTGGATTGCTTGGACCAAGCTACGAAACGCTGGCCGAGATCGAGATGCTCAAGAGGCTTGGTGCCGATGCAGTAGGCATGTCGACGGTACCGGAGCTGGAAACCGTGATCGGCACGCAGACGAAAGCCGCCGCAATCTCCGTTGTCACCAACGTCTGGAGCGAGGAGAGCAAGATCGAAGGGCACGAGGAGGTGCTGCGCGAGGCCAAGGCCGCTTCCGTGCGGCTCGACAAGCTGTTCCGGGCCTCTATCGCGTCGCTGCCTTAGCTGCAATGCCGTTAGTCAGCGGCGAATCTCGCTGTCAATCTCGGGAGCGCAGATTTGCTTAGCAAGGACAGACAGCAAGTCAACGGCTGTCAGGGCCTGCACGTCCGAAGTCGAGCGAGCTTGAGGCGCGGAGGAGGAGAGCAGCGCTGGGGAGCGCTGCGCGACGACGGAGCGCTTAAATGTTACTAAGCGCACTTGTTGAGATTCTGCCTGATTGTCTCGGCGCGCAGGTAATGCTTGGCTGATTCCGAGTAGCGGTGCTGGTTGTAGCTGAGCAGCGCCAGCTTGATCAGCACGTCCACCAAGATGAGGCGCTCCTCGTAGCCTAAACGGTTTTCGTCGTAATGTGCGGCGCGTTCGAGGTGAACCTCTGCTTTTTCGGGTTTGCCGTAGGCCATGTAAATTTCGGACAATGCGTTGAGGACTCTCAAAATCCTGGGATCGTCCGGCTCCAGCGTCTGGTCGTAGATTGCCAGAGCTTCTTTGTGCAGGGTAAGGGCCCGCCTGATTCTTCGTTGTGAGCCGTTGACGCAAGCCAGCGTGTACAGTTTGTCCGCGGTGTCAGGGCGGCTGCGCGGCAGAGACCTTGCGAACTCCATCGCCGCATCCAGCATTTGCTCCGCCACATCCTCACGCCCAGCCCTGGCCGCTGAGATGCCCATGTCAATGTATGTTTGCCAGACCTTTTCTTGAATCACGGTGTTACCTTCCAAACGCCCTTGCTCATACTTGCTTACGAAGGCAGTGGGAAGATTAGCCAGGCAGGATTGCGGAAAATACGTAGTGGCAGGGTGGAAAGGAAGGGGGTACATGTTCAGTCAAGTGCGTAGGCGAAACCCCTGGGAGCGCGGGCGTCCGTGCGCCCAGCGCGCGCTAGCGCGCTAAGTAGGCACGATGCGCGAAGCGCATCGGCTGTGCTAATCGCAGATGTCTAACGGCTGTCACCGAATATGTTCCGGGCACGTCAGGTTTCGGCCAAGACAGGTCACCTGCCTCGAAACTGTCATCCTCTTACGGGGGCAGCGAGCGAAGGATCTCGCCAGCTTTCAAAGGGACCACGACGCGTGCTTCCGCGCTTGCTAGTTTCGTTCTCAACATGCGAGATTCTTCGTCGGGGCTCCGCCCCTCCTCAGAATGACAAGCGAACCAGACGCACTTCACTGAACTTGTACGGAAGCGGTTGGTTGCTACTAGATCAAGTAGCAAAGAAGGTTGGAAAAAAGAAGAAGCGGGGCCGGGAGGCGGTTTGTCCTCACGGCCCCTGACGAATGCGAACTGCCACGGCCGGCAGCCGGTCCAGGGTGGATACCGATCGAGGCCGACCAGCGCAGCGACGTGATGCGCGGAACGGGCGGCGGCTAGTCGAAGTCGGAAACGCGCACCACGGTGCCCTCAGTCTTCTTCACCAGGTACACCGGCGTACCGACGGAGACCATGGCGTAGAGCTTGAGGATGTCGTCGTTGTGATGCCTGATGCAACCGTGGCTGACGTTCTTGCCGATCGAGGAAGGGTCGTTGGTGCCGTGCAGGCCGATGAAGCCCTTGTTCGTGCCGATCCAGGCAACACCGAGCGGGTTGCGCTTGGTTTTGCTGTACGGCGGCACCGGGCGCTGCTTGGGGTCGATGCTCTTGGGCGGATTCCAGACGGGATCCAGCTCCTTCATCTTGACCGTGGTGCGTCCGGTGGGTGTGGGTGTGGAGCGCTTGCCCACCGCGTTGGGGATGGCGAGGACTTCCACAACCTCTTCACAGGTACCGCTTCTGATGAGTTGAAGCGCGCGCGTCATGTGGTTGGCCTTGTCCACGATCACGACCACGGGCAATGCCGGGTCGTACTGACCCGTGCGTATGGTTGCGGGCAAGGTGACCTTTTCCAGGCGCGCCGTCGGTCCGATGGCCGCATCGCTGTGCCAGACGTAGACCGGAGGCGGCTCCGGAGGTGTCGCCTGATCTTGGGACCGCGCTTCCGGGGGAAGAAGAGCGAAGAGCAGAACCCAGAGAAGGGACAGCCGCATGGTTTTTTTCCTTCGCTTGATGTCCGGAGCGTGGGTGACACCGGCGTTCGCTTTGAACGTCGCGGTGTCCCACTGTGCCGGGGGCAGCTCCACCCGGCGCCTGAGCACCGGGCGGAACTGCGGAGCTTTTGCTGGTATCAGGGGCAGAGCCCTGACGGTGGAGAGTCAGCGCCTGGACGGAGCCAGGAGACGAAACGCGAAGTAGCCCACTGCTAAAAGCGCCGTCAGCGGAAAGCCGAGGACCGCCGCAAAGCAGAAGAAGCTCACGATGAAGAGCACGACCTGCACCGTGCGCTTCTCTTCCGGCGCGTTCGGCACGGACCAGCGCAGGGCCTTGAGGATGCGGCCGAGCAGGTCCGGCGAGAGGAAGAGCGACAGGAAGAAGACTCCTGCCAGCAGGATGACGAGCGATCCGAGAACTCCCATGGTCGACACTCCTTATCTCGTTGCTATTCCTGCTCGGCCCCGCAGTGCTTGCAGGGCGAGCCGGGGAGCGGTTCGTTGCAGTTCCAGCAACAGGGCTCATCGCACTCGACCGAAAGCTGCCGGTCGCTTGCCAGAGCGGCGCAGGTGCAGGAGCTTCGCCGGTTCTCGAGGTGCGCCGTGAAAGCCT
>DATNRD010000180.1:0-3939 GCA_036703665.1 Candidatus Obscuribacterales bacterium | reverse complement strand
TGAAGCGACCCGCCGTCATTCAGGATGCGCTGAGAATAGCGTCCGGCTGTCAAAGTCTTGTCAAACGCACGAACGCTTGCAGCCAAACCCCAAGATCAGAAATTGCATGGCCATGCGTGTGCGGTCGAAGGAATGCCAGAGTACGAGTTCAGTGAAGTGCGTCTGGCCAGCTTGTCATTCTGAGGAGGGGCGGAGCCCCGACGAAGAATCTCGCATGTTGAGAACGGAACCAGCGAGCGCGGAAGCACGCGTCGTGGTCCCTCTGAAAGCTGGCGAGATCCTTCGCTCGCTGCCCTCGTAATAAGCTAAGCCTCTCGAGCAAAGCGAAAGGGGCGAAGAATCTCGTGTTCGACCGCAGAGATCCTTCGCCGCTTCGCGTAAGAGGATGACACTTTGCCGGTGCAGGCCCCTGGGTTGACCGAATACTTACGTGCCGAAGGGTCATACTATATGAACAGGTACGCTGTTGCAATGAGAAAGGAACATAGGGTGCAAGCGGCTTTCGCACGGTTGCACGGCTGTGTCCCTTCTCTGGTTATCGCTTTGTGAGGGGCTCAGGCGGCAGGGATCAGGTGGGAATAGTCGGGGGGAGCGGTGGCGTTGTCACCTTCGGCCAGCAGCGCGCCACCGAAAGGCCCGTAAGCTGCCGCGTACTCCTGGTGCCGCTCTCGAGCGGCGTTCCATTGCCTTGCTGCCCGCAGGGAATCGAGCGAGCGTTCCAGCATCGTCAGGCTGCTGAGTAGCTGGGTCGCTCGGCGAGCGCACTTGCAATAGCTGCCCTGGTCATAGAGGTCCCAGACCTCGTCCAGTGCCGCAAGCGTGCTGGCGAAAAGAGGACCGACCGACCCCAGGTGTCGTACGGAGTTGCGAGCGTGCGCAAGCCTGGCGTGAGCCTCCAGGATCATGGCCTCGGCTGCCTGGCGCGCTTGCTCGCCGCGCACCCTCAGCCTCACGGCGGTGATGCCGGTCGGGGCACCGACGGCGGCTCCCAGAAGGCAGGAGTCGTATCCGCCGAAGAGCAGCCCCAGCAAGGCACCCACCGTGCTGCCGGCAATGGCGCCCGCCACGGTGCCGAGACTTCGGCGGCCGGTCGAGGCGCTGTAGAGCGCATTGATGGCGGTCATGGACAGTCCGGACAGGAGCGCCAGGAAGACGCCCTGCATCAGTAAGTAGATCACTTCAGTTCTTCTTTCTGCCGGCGTCGCGCTGGATTGTCGTGCGTCCGGCTGGCGGTGGCCTGCAGCACCACCTCCACTCTGGCGTTGTCGGCTCTGTAGACGACCGTAGTATCTGCTACGAAGCAAGTGCTCGACTTCAAGGCCCAGACAATGTTCTTGCCGGCAGCGTGAACCGTGGACGTATCCAGTGCCCAGGCCACTGCGCTACCGGTGAGCCAGACGCAACTGTCGTCCTGTGCCCAGACCGGCACCTTGCCGCGGGCCGACACCTGCGCATAATCGTGGGCCATGATCGACGCCCTGCCCGAGGCGCTCACCCGCGAGTGCCCTCTGGCACAGACGGCAGCGTGTCCGGATGCGGCTACTTCGGCATGCTCATAGAGCTTGACATTAGCCTGGCCATTGGCTGTGACAGACACGTGCCCGCAAGCCCGAACCGTCGCCCGGCCGCCGGCAGTCACCCTGGCGAACCCGGATGCATCGACGAAAGCCAGCTCCCGTGCCGCTGCGGTTGCCTGCCCGCACAACTGCACGGTGGCTCTGCCGCGCGCATCCACGTGTACCTGGCCTGAGGCAACAACGTGGGCGCTCTCGTGCGCGCACACACGAGCTGTGCCTGAGGCAACAACCTTGACAGCACCGCAGGCTCTCACCGCGACCTCGCCACAGGCGGACACGTTCGCGAATTCGCAGGCGTGCACGGTCGAGCGGTCATGAGCCAGGACTGAGGCTGAGCCGTACGCGAAGACACGGGCCCGTTCGTGGGCGCTCACAGAGACAAAGTCGAAGGCTTTGACGGTTGCCTCACCGGCAACCTCGACCGTAGTGTGCCCGTAGGCTATCACCGTGGTCGTGCCGCGCGCGATTACGTGGCCTTCACGGACCACGTGCCGGCCTTCGGTGAAGATAAGCAGCTCCATTGCTCAGGTGCTGGCACCGGTGTCGACCTGGCCAGCTCAGGGCTTATAGTCAGGCGGGAGTTGGACCTCATCTAGGGTCCGCCCGGTCCGGGGTGGATACTCGCCCACCCCGGACCGAGTCTGATGTTTTGCCGGTTGAGGGCAGTCCGGTTGGACCGCTCTAGTGTTGCTTGGCGGGCAACGGCGCGCTGCGAAGCGCGCGGATGTCCTTCAAGATGCCCTCGACCAGCGCCTCGGTAAATGCTCGCCCCTTCTCGCGGGTAGCCAGCGTCGGGTCGCCCCAGATGCCGGTAGGCGAGTAGGTGCCCTTACCTTTGGGATCTCGAGTGAGCGGGCCGGGGCGGTCCGGATTGTAGTCCTTGACCGCCTCGCTCATGTCCACGAGATGCGGCGCTATGTAGAGCATGATCGAGGTTTCGATCTCGTCGGCGTGGCTGCCGCCTTCCTCCTCCGACAGGCGGTCGATCACCGGCTTGAGGTGATCGTGCCACTCGGTGAAGGTAAGCAGAATGCCCTCGCGCTCAAGAATCTGGGCGGAAACCCGCAGCGGGCGAATGGTGGAGACCCCGGTATTGATCACATAGAACCGCTTCGGGCCGTGCCGCGAAATGCTGCGTGCGATCTCGACGACTGTGTCGCAGGCGGTCTGCGGGTGGAGGGTTACCGATCCCGGGTATTCCACGAAGGCAGGGTAGTAGTGGTAGTTCACCGTAGGGAACACCACCACCTTTTCGGCCGCGATGACCCTGCTCTTCAGGTACTCCGCCATTATCCAGTCGTTGTTCAGCGGCAGATGCGGGCCGTGCTCCTTGGACTGTGCGCCGAGCGGGATAACCACCACCGTCTCCGGTGTCAGGATCTTCTCCGCCTCCATCCAGGTGAGGTTCTCCACGGCCACGCCGGGCGTGGGAGCGACGCCAGGGTTGGGACGGTGAGCGCAGCCGCTCAGCGCCAGGCCGAGCAGCAGGATGACGCAAGCAAGAAAGACTGCCTGTCCTGTCGACATGTGCGTTTCTTGCGCGGGCGTACGCCGTTGGCTGCCTCTCCGCCCGCGGGAAAGAGGAGCGACTGTTGTTGGCGCTGGCAGCGCCGGTTTGGACGCGACCAAGCGTGATGCGCCAAAGCCTCAGTCTCTGCCTGGTGTTATGCTGCCGCGGCCTGGCTTGCTGTTCAGGGCCGACGGCACACCGCGGGCGAGACGCCGGACTACTCCAGGCGCGTGAGCCTCACCGCCACCGTCGCTGCGTTGTGGGAGCGGCTGATGTGACCGCCCTCCGGCCGAGCTCCCCAGGGGGACTCGACGAAGTCGAGCTGGGCCCACCAGGTGGCGAAGGCCGGCTCGAACTCAGGCAGCTCGAAGCTGAAGACGTACCAGTAGTAGTCCGGGTCGTCCTGGGGATGCGAGGTGGCCACGCACGGCCGGGCAAAAGCATCGCTGTTGTACAGCGGCTTGAGCGACCACTGGCGGTTGGAGCCGCGCCGCTGGCGGAGGCTCACCTCCAGCCGGCGGCCGCCCAGCCTCACGCGCAGGGCGTCAGCAATCCGAACCTCCGTCGGGGTCTCCCCCTCCGGAAGCTCGAGCGTGTACGTGCCGGGCGAGGCGCCGCCGGGCGGAACCGGCAGGGCGGCGCCGCAGCAGTCGCAGCTGCCTGGCACGCTGTAGGTGATTGAGAAGGTACGCATGGTTCGACAGCTCCTTATGATTTGGTGGTCACCGGTTGAGGGGCGTCGCCATCCGGTGTGGATGGCGACGCCGGCTCGGCCACCGTGGTGTCGACCACCAGGAAGGCCGGCAGGTGATCACTCAGGTCTCGGTAGAACCAGAAGTCGCGCTTGGATTC
>DATNRD010000179.1:0-4427 GCA_036703665.1 Candidatus Obscuribacterales bacterium | reverse complement strand
TGGTGCTTTTCGACGGCTGCGGGCTCAGCCGCAAGAACTGCGTCACGCCGCATGCACTGAACATGGTTTTGCGTCACATGGCCGGGCCGAAAGTGGACGGTCCCTTCCTCAACCTGCTGCGCTTCGAGGGTACGACCCGCTCGCGCCCGGGCAGCTTCGAGTTCAAGACAGGAGCGATGGACACGGTGCGCGCCGTAACAGGCGTTCTGCGCACGGCAGGCAACAATACCATGGCAGTATCAATCATGGTAAACGGGCATAAGGTCTCCGTGAGCGATGTCAGAGTCGCATTCGGCAGCCTCACCAGCCAGCTGCGCCATCTTTCCGCCACGGGAATGCCCGTCGCCCCCGCCGCACCGCAAACCAGGAAGCTGAGGCGTTCCCCTCCGCATGGCTGGCGAGTCCGGAAGTCCCGCAAGCCTGCCACCGGTCGCGCCACCGCAACAGGAAAACAAGCGAAGCGCAGGCGCTAGGGGCAAACCGCGCAGTTCCCAACCGGAGCCGATCTCTTACCGGTGCCTGCCGGCTGCTAGTTCAAGCTGGGATTGGCCGCTGCCACACGCCGTTGCGCCGCGCGCCTTACCCAGGCATCGTGGTCGCACGCCAGGCGCTGGGTAATGTCGGGCAAGGCATAGCGCGTCTTGGCCACGAGCAGCCGGATGTACGGGTCTCTGTCGGTCGAAAGAATGCGCAACGCGATAAACGGAGCAAACGGGTTCCTCGCCACTGCCGCCCGCACCCACTCGTTGCTGTCCTGGCAGAGGTGGTGCAGCATCTGAGCCGGAGCGGCACGGTTGGCTGCCGCTCTTCTGCGCACGTCCGGGCTTTCGTCGAAGGCCAGGAGGGCAAGCGCATCGGCAGGCGTATTCTCGTTGGCAGCCACCAGGCAGCGCACGAAGTGATCGGCGTCCCGAGCCAGCCTGCGCAGCGTTTCGGGACTGGTCGGCGCATTGCCGGCCACCGATCGGCGTACGTAGATGTTGGGATCCTGACACAGGACGTCCATGGCGCTTTCAGGAGCGTTCTCGTTGTCGGCCACAGCCTGCCGCACAGCCAGGTGCTGATCCTCGGCAAGTATGGCCAGCACCTCGGCCGGAGCCTTCTCGTTGCGTGCCAGCCAGAGCCTGACCAGCGTATCCGCATCCCTGGCCAGCGTCTTGAACGCTTCCAGCGGCGCGTCCTCGCTGCGCGCGACGGCACGCCGGATGGCGACGTCCTGGTCGCGCACGAGATCGAGCAACAGCTCCGGTGAACGCCGCTGGCTGGTGGCAACCAGATAGCGCACGAAAAGGTCGCTGTCTTTGGCTAGTTTCTTGAGCGTCTCCACACCGACGCTCTCGTTATCGGCCAGCCCGCGGCGCACATAGAGATTGCCATCGGAGCTCAGCTTGTGCAGCGCCTGCTGCGGTGCCGTCTCATTGGCGGCTGCATTCTGCCTTACGGAAAGCTCGGGGTCACCGGCCAGGGCTGAAAGTGTCTCGGACGAAGTATTGCGGTTGCGGGCCACACCCTGACGGACCAGAACATTTTCGTCAGAAGCCAGCGAGTGCAGAATGGTCTGGGCGGTGTTGGGATGAACTGCGATCTGATAGCGAACGTAGATCTCCCTGTCCACGGCAAGCAGGCTGAGGGCCTGGGGCGGGGAGGAGGGGTTGGCCGCCACGTTGTGGCGGACGACCGGATCGCCATCGGCAGCCAGGCGCGTCAGAGTATCGGCGCCGGCACCGGGATTGGCGGCCACCGCGCGGCGAAGCTGTACGGCGTCCTGCCGTGCCAGCTCGTCCAACGTCGCAGGCCGACATGCCGGGTTGGATGCCACCACCTGCCTGACCTGCAAGTCCTGGTCCTTGGCCAGGAAATCAAGGCAATCAGGCGGCGACTTCGGGTTAGAGGCGACGAACTGGCGCACCCCGCTGGATTTGGCCATCGCCAGGTACCATAGTCCCCCGGACAGCGGGTGATCGATTTCTCCACGACTCTCGACTGGAGCATGCGCCCCCTGCGCGGCTAACGGATCCACAGAAAAGCACTTCCAGAGCCACGTCCGATCGCTGTCTGCCGAGCTGCGTTTTTCGTTTTTCTGCGCGTAGCGAGATGTGAAATCGAAAACCGTGGTGCTCTCAGGTGTGCTGTTTTTCATATTTCGCCTTCGCCGTTGTCGAGTGTTGCCAAGTGTTAGCTGCATTGTGAAGGAATGTGGCAGAGGCGTCTACAAAAAATTTGTTCATCTGGATATCACTTGTATGACCATGAACAGCGTCAAACATGTATGCGTGGCCCAGGCCGCCACAACCCGGCTGACACACACAGCCGTTGCAGAAGGTGCAGGTAGGCGCGCACGGCCATGTGCCCGGCACGCGGGTCGCTCGGCAGCGACCCCTACCAGGCAAACCCTCGTCGCCACCCGGGCAAAGGCGCCGGGCCAACGGCGTTCTTTCAAAAGCCTTACCGCCGGGGACTAGCCTGGGGTAGAGGCGCCGACGATTAATTCGCTCTCAAGCCGTGCGCGTGTCTCTGGCTTCGGGTTCAAGTGACTGAGCTTGATCTGCGAGTCCGGAACCCCGCTTGCCACCAGAGCCTTGCGCAAACGCTCATAGGCTCCGCTGCTCAACGATTCCACCGCGACCGGGTCCAGCCTGCCTGACGCCCGCTTGGCCCCGTATTCAATATTTACCCGGCAGAGGTGCCGGTCGAAGGACTCGCCGACCAAATCGAGCAGCCGGGCAGCCCCGTCGCCCGGAACCGGCTCCACCCACAGGCGATAATGCGGGCTGGGACGAAACTCCGGCACAACCGTGAAAAACCTCACACGCGCGCGCAGCTCAGCCAGCGCCGCCGCCATCGCTTCGGTCACATGCAGCTCGGTCAGTTTCTCGCCGGTAAAAGAACAGACGTTGCCTCCTTTGTACTGAAACTCGAGGAGCGGCGTGCGGTTGTGAAAGCCTGTCACCTTCACGACGTCGTTTATGTGATAGCGGTACAGCCCGCCCGAGGTAGTAAACACAATGAAGTAGTTTTTCCCTTCCTGCAACTCGTCGGCCAGCAGCACCGGCGGATTTCTGCTCTGGATTGCATCCTCCGGTATGAACTCGAAAAAATGAGAGCGAAGCGAAAGGAGCTGCTTGTCCGGGCCGAGGTATACCGTCCCTCTGCCTTCGCTGGCACCGTACGTGATATCGCGAACCGGTACAGGCCCAAAAAACTCCGGAAAGTCACTCAGGTAAAATGACGCGGCTGCTTTGGTCCAGCAGCAGACCACCTGCAGGCTGGGCCATATCCTGTGCGGAACGAACTCGTCGCGATCTAGCAGGCGCTGCAGCTCCTGCGCCCTCGGCCTGTCGGGGACCAGCAAGCGTGCGAGCGCTTGTCTGAGCGCCGGCGAGGGCACCACCGGGCCGCTCAGTGTACCTTCGGCGACATCGCGCACGAGATCCTGCCCGTATGTCCGCAGGCGGCGGACCAGCATGACGATTGTGCTCGGGTTGAGCGTATAGAAGCAGGCCAGAGGAAGGACCAGAGCCAGACGAAGAAGCGTGTAGTAGCGAGCCTCGTAGTCGCGAATGAGAAACACCTCGTACGGAACCGGGGAAATGAATCTCCTGAACAGCGGCGATTCTCTCAAGAACAGCGCCCCCGAGATCGCTCCAGCGGGGGTGCCGCCCGGCGTGCGCCATTCCTCGGCCGGCGAGGCGATCGACAATGTCACGCCCTGGCGCGGGATGGCGGGAAAGTCACGGAGCAGCTGGAACCCGGAGACGACCGATGCTCTCCGGAACTCCCTTAAATACCCCTCAGTCACCGGTATGTACTTGGCCTTGCCCGTCGTGCCGCTGGTAGTGGCGAACATGAACGGCTCTTCACCGGTGAGCACTCGCCGCTCGCCCGCCACCATGCGATCTATGTACGGGCGGAACTCCTCGTAATCACGGACAGGAACGGCAGCCCGGAAATCCTCGTAGGACCGGATCGACGCGAATTGGTGGTCTGCACCAAATACGGTGCCCGCATTGCGCCTGATTATTCCCTCGAGATGTTTCAACTGCGCGCGCCGCGGCTCGTGACTGGCCCGCTCGAGCGCCCGCACTTCAAGCGAGCCAGCCGCCGCGAAAGCTCTGCAAACGATCTGCCTGACTGTACTTTCTTTCATGCGCGCGCCGCTTACCTTTTATGTTTCTGCCTGGTACACAGGGCGGACAAGCATTATACTCTCAAGCTGTTTCGTGACCCCGGAGCAGCAGGCGTGTTCTTTCTGGTCTTGCTCGCACTAATTACGGTCGCCGTCCTCATTTCGCAGGTCGTTTCCTTCCAGCGCCTCTATAGATACGTAGAGGGAGAGCTCTCCCGGCAGCCAGGCAGCTACACCCCCAGAGCCGCGGTCATTCTTCCGTGCAAGGGGCTCGATCCCGGCTTCCAGGAAAATGTGCGCC
>DATNRD010000178.1:0-7250 GCA_036703665.1 Candidatus Obscuribacterales bacterium | reverse complement strand
TCCACCAGCGGCTTGCCTGATTCCGGATCGCGGGCTGTGAGAATCTTGGCAGTAATCTCGATCAAATACGAGTTGAGTAGCCCGGTGTTCCACGTGTCGAAGATCTCGCTTATCTTGTCGAGCCCCAACCCAAGCGCCCTTCTCAAGAGATCGTATGCTTCCGCAATGAGCTGCATGTCACCGTATTCGATACCATTATGTACCATCTTGACGAAATGCCCGGCGCCGTCCGGACCGAGGTAAGTGACGCACGCGCCGTCGTCGACCTTGGCTGCTATGGCCTCCCAGATCGGCCGTATTGCCTCGTAGGCATCTTTGTTGCCGCCGGGCATGAGAGAGGGGCCCCACAACGCGCCTTCTTCGCCGCCCGAGACGCCCGAGCCGATGAAATAGAGTCCTTCGGCGCCCAGCTCCTTTTCGCGGCGGCGTGTGTCCTGGAAGTGCGAGTTGCCTCCGTCGATGATTATGTCGCCCTTATCGAGAAAGGGCTTGAGACTTGCCACGGTTGTGTCCACCGGCTCGCCTGCTTTGACCAGTAGGATAATCTTGCGCGGGCGTTCCAGTACCTGGGCGAAACCGGCTACATCCCGGCATCCGATCACCCGCTTGCCGCTGGCGCGCCCCTTCATGAACTCGTCAACCTTCTCGGCGTGGCGGTTGTAGACAGCAATCGGGAAGCCGTTCCGTTCTATGTTGAGGGCCAGGTTTTCGCCCATGACGCCCAGACCGATCAAGCCGACTTTCGCGGTGCCTTCCATGGAAGTCCCCCTTGTATGCAATTGATAATGTGCTGAGCATAGCGTATCAGAATATATGCGCTCCGTCGTCGCGCAAAGCTCCCCAGCTTTACGCTCCTCCTCCGCGCGTCAAGACGCTCGGCGGCGACCCGCGGCTGCGCCGCATGGCTCCGTCGCCCAGGCGACTCCGCAATGCTCCTATGCTCCGGTGCCTCGCACGCTCGGCACCTTCGCGCTGCCGCCCTTGCCTCGCTGTGCCTGTTGCGCGCATCGTCATAGCTTCGTGTCCTTGGAAACTGCTTGGCCCGGGGTGGCGGTGCTCTTGCAACCCGGCCAGAATTAATCAAATTCATGGTGGGACCACGTAGGGGCGTCCGGAGAAATTAGTCCTTTTCAGCGTACAGTTAGGTAGGTGCAGGGACCTGAGGGAGATTTGATGAGCGCTCAAACACATGGAGAAAGAAAGCTTTCAGGCACAGCCTGAGCGGGCGCCGGCTCCCGAGCAGCAACAATCGTCCGACCCGTTTACCGAGTTCAGGCAGTTTGCCCTTCTGGGTAAGCCGGAGCGGCAGGCGCCGCCGGAGCAGGCAGCGGTGCTCGAACGTTCTGCCTACAGTTCGACGAGCAGCAGCTATGCGGCGATCGTTGAGCTTGGGCGGCCGCAGGGGATGGCGGCTCTGTGCCAGCGTCTGCTCGAACTCGAAAGCGGCTCCACGCTTCCGCCTTCGGCTTATGATTTTGCCGCCCAGGCATTGACGGCGGCGCGCCAAGCGCACGCTTACGAGCAGCCGCCATCGCCCGGTGCTCAGGCTAATCGCGATGGCGTAGCGGACTGGGCCCTGGCGCCGCCCTGGAGCAGCCGCAGGGAGGATTTCTCGCCTCCGCGGGTCACCGACGCCCCGGCGTGGCCCGCGCGCCGGACGGAGCGGGCGGAGGTCCTGGAGCTGCGTTTGCGCCATCGCTCGGCCGCGCACGACAAACCGGATGCAGTCGTCTTAATTCCTGCCGGATTCGACCCGTCCAGACCGGTCAATGTCGTGGTGTACAACCACGGGCACAACACCTATACCTCACAGGCCTTGAAGAACTCCGACCTGGCGCAGCAAATGGAGTCGGCTCCGCCCAACACGATTCTTGTCATCCCCGAATGGCAGGCGCATCCGGGCACGGCTACGAGCAAGATGGGGGCGGCCTCGCAGCCCGGCTTCTTCCGGGGCATGTTCCAGGAGATCTTCGATGTGACACCCGCGCTCAGGGGCTTGCGGGTGGATGATGTCGCCGGTATCTCGATCGTTTCCCATTCCGCCGGATACAACCCGACCATCGCGCAGGTTTACCGGAACGGTTTCGGTGACAAGGTCAAGAGCATCACGATGCTCGACTCGTTGTATAACGGGACGGCCTTCGACAAATGGATTCAGGACAACATCTACGACCTGGCCGCCGGACGCAAGCACTTCGAGAACTTCTATTCGGGCACGGCCGAGCAGAGCCTGTCGCTGGCCAGACGCATAGACACGATGCTCCAGCAGGCGGGCCTGCCCCGGAGCGCCATGGTGGTCGAGGACAGGAACGGGCAGGACGTCATGGATTCATCTACTATCGCCAACCACGGCATCGTCTTCAAACGCAGCACCAGGTCGGTAAGGGGTCGCGGCGCCCACAGTTCCGTCGCCAATATCTACCTGGGACAGATCATGGATGCCCGCCGGCAAAGCGTCGCTTAGGCAAAAACGTCCGGTAGCCACCGGATCGATGTCTGCCGTTCTAAGATAGGGGCGCCGCCATGCCGCGCGGCAGCCGGGACAGCATATGCACGTGGGATAATGACGTGCTGGAGGGCGACCAGGGCTGGACGGTGCTAGTTTCTGGCGCTTAGCAACCGGCATCGGCGCCGCAGGTCTCGACACTGAGGTGAGTGAAATGTCCGCTGAAGTCAAACAAGACAAGGTGCCTCTTTCTCGTGTGGTGCTTTACAAGCACGGTGTCGGATTCTTCGAGCGGCGCGGGCGCCTAACCGGTCCGGCTCAAATCGAGCTTTCGTGCAGGGCCGAAGAAATAGATGACATGCTGAAGTCTTTGCTGGTGCTGAGCGTCGGCGGCGGTCGCGTCTCCGAGATCACATATGAATGCTCCAAGACACTGGAGACAAGGCTTGCGGAGTTCGGTTTCGACATTAAGCGTTGCAGTGGACTTGTCGATCTGGTTGGCCAGCTCAAGGGTACTCCGGTTACCGTGGAAGTCTCCGGGCAGTCGGTCGGCGGGCGCGTCATCGGGCTGGATCAGGTCGATCAGATTGTCGGTGACGTGAAATTGAAGGACCAGCAGCTGGTTCTCTATACCGACGATCACAGCTTCAAGCGCTACAGTCTTTCCGCGATCAGCTCTATAAGGGTAGAGGACGCCAAGATTGCCGCCGAGATAAAAGAGCAACTGCAGCTGCTCTTTGAAGGGACCACGAGGAAGGATGCAAAACACCTCCTGGTGCACCTGGAGGAGGAGCAGGAGCGAGAGGTGATAATTGCTTACTCGATTCCAGCACCAATCTGGAAAACGAGCTACCGTCTGGTGTTTCTATCGGACGGGCGCCTGCTCATCCAGGGCATGGCCATCGTCGACAACGTGCAGGACGAAGACTGGGCGGATGTTGAAATCACTCTGGTAAGCGCCGCGCCGATATCGTTCATTCAGCCGCTGTATGACCCGATTCAACCATACAGGCGCACCATCGAGGCGCAAGGCATCGCCTCGGCCGGACCGGTGGTGGCTGAACGGGCTCAGAAGGTAGCTGCCGAATCCTGGGGCGCCGGTGCGTCTCCGCCTCCACGCGGGGCGGCCGTTGCCGGACTGCGGGCGGCTTTCACGGAAATGCCCGCCTTTGGGGCGGCGCCGATGGCCGGGGCCCTCATGGAAGAACTGGAGTCCGCCGAGCTGCCCGTTTCGACGGAGGAGGCAGGCGAGCTCTTTGAATATCGCATCGGGACACCGGTGACGGTGCCGTCGAACACATCCGCTCTTATCCCCATAGTCAACGAGGCCATAGAAGGTGAGCGAATTTCTCTCTACAACGGCAGCCGCAACGTCAAGCACCCGTACGCCACGGTGCGTCTGAAGAACACCACCGGACTGACTCTGGAAGGCGGTCCCGTGACCGTCATGGAAGAGGATTCCTATGCAGGCGAAGGCTTGCTCGATGTCTTGAAGCCCGGTGATACGCGGTTTTTGCCCTATGCGTTGGACCAGGGCGTGCACGTCATAGTCAGGTCGGATCACCAGAGGAGGCCGCTGTGGCGAGTCCGAATTTCCCAGGGCTTCCTTTATATGGATTACCGCGAGCGCTACACCCAGACGTATCATCTCGACAACGTGTCGGGTCGCCCGAAAGTGGTTTTTATCGAGCACCCGGTTGTTCCTGGAATGAAACTTGTCGGACCCGACCAGCCGGCGGAGACGACGCAGAGCTACCACCGATTCAGGGTAGAGCTGGCAGAAAAGGAGCAGAAGCCTTTTCAGGTCGTGGAAGAAACGGATTCGGTCGAGCATGTGCGGCTCGATCATGTCGACAGTGTCGATCCTGCGCGGCTGGAGACGCTTCTTGCCCAGAATGTTCTCGACCGGAAGTTCGTGGAGTTTCTGCAGGTCCTCTTGCACAAACGGCAGGACATCATCGACCTGCGCGAGACGAAGCGTCAGGCCGAAGCTCAGCTGGTGCAATACGAGAAGGATCAGGAGCGGGCACGCGAAAACATAAAGACGCTGGGAACGTCGAGCGAGCGCTACCGAAAAGCCATTGATCAGGCCGAGGACCGCATTATGGAGACCAGGGCGGTGCTCAAGGAGATTTTAGAGAACATGGCGCGCCTCGAGCGAGAGTATGCCCATCTTGTTGCAGTAGAGATGATGCAGGAGCTGGAGCTGAGGGCCGGCAAGCGTGGTTGAGGGGACGCAGTTTAAAATGAGTGAAGATTGAATCGGTAGGTCAGCTCATGCCGGAACGCAAGATAGCGATCGTTTACGACGGTGAATGCACTTTCTGCATCGACCAGATCGAACGCATAAAGACAATGGACCGGGACGAGTGTTTCGAGTACATACCGCGCCAGGTGCCCGATCTCGACGAGAGATTCCCCGTTTTGAAGGACATGAACTTCGAGGAAGGCATGCGGCTCATCGACAATGAAGGGCGCGTGCACGTGGGGGCCGATGCCGTTTACCAGATTGGCAAGCGCCTGCCGGGCGTGAAACTGGTTGCCTGGGCCTATGTGTTGCCCGGAATCAAGCAGATTGTGCGGCTGGGCTACAAATGGGTGGCCGCTAACCGCAAACGACTGGGGCGCACCTGCGAAAACAAGGCCTGCCGGCTGCACCACCATGCCGCGCAAAGCGAGGAGCTGTCCGCCAAAGGGCGCTCTAGTTGATGGGCTCGCGCTACTCTTTTTTCGTCGAGTCGTCTATGTTCAATCTCACGGGCGGGTCGCTCTGCACGAGCTTCACTTCGAGGGTTGCTCCCATGAGGAGATCCATGAGCATTTCTCCCGCGATCTCGTAACGCCAGCCCTGCAACACGGGGATGTGTCTGGACTCCAGTTTCCCTTCACGGTAGCTGCGAACGAGGAACTCCAGGTCTGCCCTGGTAGCCACCAGCTCCGGTGCCAGATCCAGGTCGTAGCACACCACCTTGAGGGCGGCGAAAAGAATATCCACAACAAGAACATCGCGCCGTGGCGGGCTTTTCGATGCGGGCCAGACAGGGCATTGTTCTTCGGGAACCGATTGCCCTCGTTTGATCGCCTCCATGATGGAGGCTCCGTAGACGCGAATCTGATCCGGGCGCGCCCCGCGAATTCGGCTGATTTCGTTTGTTTCGCGTGGCGGCCTGCGGCTCAGTTCCAACAGGATGTTGTCCTGGAGGATCGAGCGCGGCGGGCGATTCTGCCGGTAAGCCTCGTCATGGCGCCAATTGCACAGCGACTGCAATACAGCCAGCCCGCGCCGGGGAAGGCTGCTCGCTCCCTTTATTCTCAGGTAGTCCAGCGAGCGGTCCGTTGCGTATTGCTCGTGCGTCGTGTACTTTCTGCACTCCTCCTGCACCCAGGGAAACCGGCCGGCCTGCATCAGCATGTCCGTGAGGCGGTCGTGCAAGGGCAGGAGGTGGCGGACATCGTCGAGCGCGTATTCGATCTGCGCAGGCGTTAGCGGCCTGTGCGTCCAGTCTGTAAAGCTCTCCGTTTTGGACAGGTGAATGCCCAGCAGATGGCTCAAAAGCTTTCCGTACCCGATTGGGTAGCCGAAGCCTGCGAAGCCTGCCGCGATCTGGGTGTCCATGATGTTTTGCGGCACGAGACCGGAGAACCCGTAAACCAGATCCAGGTCTTGTTCGGCCGCATGCAGGACCACCAGGATGTTGGGATTCGACACGCGTTGCCAGAGGCTGTTGAGATCGTCCAATGCCTGCGGGTCGATTATGAATGCGTCATGATCGGTGGCTACCTGGACAAGGCACAGCTGGGGGTCGTACGTTCGCTCAGGGATGAACTCCATGTCCATGGCGAACCTGCCCGTCGCGTCGATCTGGGCGCAAAGTTCGGCTAGCTGGTTTGGTCGAACGATGATGGTCAAGGTCAGCCTTTCTGCAAATGCGCCCGCGACCACGCCAGCGAGCCGGGGCGTCCTATGATGACGGAGCATTCTTGCTGCAGGCGGGGCAACTCGAAGGGAATTCCGTCGGCTTCCAGCTGCCCGGCTTCGAGTCCGGCACCCAGCGCGATTGCCAGTGGACCGGCTGTGTCCCACACCTTCAGTTTGCCGGAGAGGTGCACGAACATGTCCGCTTCATCATCCAATATTTTTGCCACCTTTAGCCCGACGCTGCCAGATTTGACGAGGCGGACGTCGGACATCTCCATAACCCAGGGATGGGTCTTCCGGTCCCGGAAGCCCATCATGATGCGCTTTTCTTGACCGGGATAGAGCGGCTGGGGGGCGCCGTAACGCTCTGGAGCTTCGCCATCGAGCTGTTTCCAGGCTCCGAAGCCGGGACCGCCAAGGTAAAGGGTCTTCCGGGCCGGAGCGTAGACCCATCCGAACACAGGCTTGCCTTTCTCCAGGATGCCGATCATGACCGAGTATTGACCGTCGTTGCGGACGTAATTGTCGGTGCCGTCGATCGGGTCGATCAGCCAGGCTCGCGCTGTGCTCCCGAGGCGCTCAGGACCGCAGCGGGCGTCGTGGTGGGTGTCTTCCTCCGAGACCACCGCGTCGTCCGGGCATCGGGCGGCCAGCTCCCCGGTGATGAGCCGCGAGAGCTCCCAGTCTGCGGCCGTCACGAGATCGTGAGGACCGGTCTTCTCCTTCACCTCCACGCCTTCGCGCATGTGCAGCGCCAGCTCGCCTGCCCGTCGCGCCAGGTCGGATACCTCTGAGATCTCCTTATCGCTTAACAAGGATAGTTGCACCACGGGACTCGGGCCTGCTGACAACGGGCTGGCGGTGGCTCAGGATGAATAGTGGCGC
>DATNRD010000177.1:0-3759 GCA_036703665.1 Candidatus Obscuribacterales bacterium | reverse complement strand
AAAACCCCCGCCTGTACGACTGACAGCCGGAATCGCCAGGAGGATCGCTCAGGGTTTGCCCGGGACGTTTGCCTTTACCGTGAGTAATCTCTATGTCAGGAGCTGGGCCAATGAGCAAAAGAACAATTGCAGACTGTGATGCGGCAACCTTCTCGGGCAAGCGCGTGCTGGTTCGAGTCGATTTCAATGTGCCGCAGAACGAGGATCTGACCGTCGCCGATGATTCCCGCATCCGTGCCGCCCTGCCTACCATCGAATACTTGCGCCGGTGCGGCGCCAGGCTTGTTCTGGTTTCGCACCTGGGCAGGCCCAAGGGAGTAGCAGAGAAGTTCAGCCTCAAGCCTGTCGCTCAGCGTCTTTCGGAGCTGATCGGCTCGCCGGTCAAATTTGCCGGGGACTGCGTCGGTGCCGAGGCGGGCAAGGTTGTGAACAGCCTGGCAGACGCAGAGGTCTGCTTACTGGAGAACGTTCGCTTCCACGCAGAGGAAGAGAAAAATGATCCGGGGTTTGCCAGGCAGCTGGCCTCGTTATGCGACGTCTACGTCAACGACGCCTTTGGAACCGCCCACCGTGCGCATGCCAGCACCAGGGGCGTGGCTGATTTCGTTCGCCCGGCGCTGGCTGGTCTGCTCATGGACAAGGAAGTGCGGGCGCTGTCCGAGATGCTCCAGAACCCGGCCCGGCCGTTTGCCACCGTCATCGGTGGCGCCAAGGTGTCGTCGAAAATCGGTGTACTGGAGAGTTTGATTTCGCGTGTTGACGTTCTGGTCATCGGTGGCGCCATGGCCTTCAGCTTCCTCAAGGCGCAGGGCAAGCAGGTGGGCAAGTCGCTTGTCGAGGATGACAGGCTGGAGTTCTGCAAGGATCTCGAGCGCCGGGCGAAGGAACGTGGCGTGAGCCTCGTGCTTCCCGTCGATGTAGTCTGTGCAACCGACCCGAAAATCGGGCTTGCCACCGTAACAGTTTCCGTGGACGCCATACCGGCAGATCAGATGGGTCTGGATGTCGGCCCGCAGACGATGGCGGCGATTCGAAGCGCGCTTTCCGGCTGCCGAACGATCCTCTGGAACGGGCCGCTGGGAGTGTTCGAGATTCCGGGCTTCGAAGGCGGGACGTACGAGCTCATCGACATCCTTGTCGATCTGACCGGGCGCGGCGTCAAGACGGTCGTTGGGGGCGGCGACTCGGTTGCTGCCATCGAGGCCAGGGACATTGCCGCCGAGCGCTTCAGCCACGTCTCGACCGGAGGCGGCGCTTCGCTGGAGTTTATCGAAGGACTCGAGCTGCCCGGCATTGCCTGCCTGGACGAGCAGGAGAGGGCAGCAGTGAAATAGGGGCGCGAGTCCAGCTCTTCCAGATGGCAACTCCCAGGGTTCCGCCGCTGAAAAACCGCTGGCGGTTCCGAAGAACCTGGCAATCCGGGCGCACGGAGTATTATGTTTAGGATAGTGCGCCTATGAGATTACGTGACCAGCTAATAGCCTGTCTCCTCGTCTCGGGAGCTTTCGCTGCTTGCGCGAGCTGCCCGGCGCAAGTTTCGGGCGGCCAGTATTACATCCAGGGCAGGCCGGTTTCCGCCGAGACGGCACAGGCGGCTCTTCTGGTGAATGAAGGGCTGGCCTTGATCCGTGCCAACCGCAACGAGGATGCGGTGGCCAAGCTCAATACGGCTGTACAGCTGGCCCCTGCTCTGCCGGAGGCTCATCACAACCTGGGTATTGCGCTGGCTAAACTGGGACGTTATCCGGAGGCAATCGAGCACTTGCAGATTGTGCTAGAGGCCAGGCCGGACCTTGCCTCCACCTGGCTTACGCTCGGGGGGCTCTACCAGTCGACCGGGCAGCTTGATCAGTCCATATACTGCTACCGCCAGTTCCTCAACCGTTTCCCGACTCACGGTGAGGTCCCCAAGATAACCAACCTGGTGAAAGGACTGGAAGGCGAGGCCAAGCGGGCCCATGTCTCGACGGCATCTTCGGGCGGACCGTCGGCGGCGGCTGCCAGAGCGGATTACTACGCGGAGGTGACGCAGCAGGGCGTATTCCGGTGGCCGGCAAGGCGCATGCCGATCAAGGTGAAGATTCACCCCGGTGATGGTGTTCCCGGCTATCAGAGTGGCTACGAACAGATCTTGAAAGACGCTTTCCAGGAATGGGCCGATGCCTCCAACGGGCTCGTCAGCTTCGTTTTTGTGGTCGGTGGCGGGCAGGCCGATATCAACTGTTCCTGGACCAACGATCAACGCAAGCTGTCCAATGCAGCGGAGGCAGGCGAGGCCAGGGTGTTCACCGATTCCGAAGGCATCGCGCGGGGAACGATCACGCTGCTTACCGTACCGCTGTCGCCCGAACTGCCGATCACGGAAAATCGCATGAGGACAGTTTGCTTGCATGAAATCGGGCACGTTCTCGGGCTGGGAGGGCATACCACCAACCCTGACGACATCATGTTCTACACTTCGTCTCTGGACGATGTGGCCAAGCACCTGTCCGACCGCGATCGCGCTACGCTGGTGCGCCTCTACTCAGGGAGGTGACGGCCTCGATGCAGGAGCACGCTCACCATGCAACCGGCGTCAGGGCGCAGAACATGTCAGCCATGCTGACCGTGCTGGCCCTTACCGGTGGTTACATGATTGTCGAGGTCGCAGCCGGTCTTTATACGGGCAGCCTGGCACTGCTCGCCGATGCAGGACATATGCTGGGTGATGTGGCGGCCCTGGTTCTGGCGCTTCTGGCCTTCTGGTTCTCCTCGCAGCCGCCCAATCTGATCAAGACGTATGGCTATTATCGAACGGAGATTTTTGCCGGTCTTATAAACGGCGTGGTGCTCGTCGGCATCTCGCTCTTCATCCTCTATGAGGCGTATCGCCGGTTGAGCGATCCGCCTGAAGTAATGAGCGGTCCCATGCTCGCGGTGGCGCTGGTCGGACTGGTAGTCAATCTTGTCGCGGTAAAACTTCTCAGCAGCGGAGCGGAAAAGAGCGTGAACGTCAAAGCCGCTTATTTAGAGGTTTTGAGCGATCTTCTCGCCACCATCGGCGTTATAGTTGCCAGCATCATCATGATGACCACCAAATGGTATCTGGCAGATCCAATCATTAGCGGTGGCATCGGTCTTATGATTCTGCCCCGTACGTGGGGAGTTCTGTTGGAATGCACGAACATCCTCATGGAGGGCGCACCGGGGCATGTCGATCTTGGCGCGTTAAGAGGAGCGATGCTCAAGGTGCAGGGTGTGATCGAGGTGCACGACATTCACGTATGGACAATTACGTCAGGGCTCGATGCCATGTCCGGCCATGTGACGATAGATGAGGAATCGGCTCCTGATGCTGTTTTGTCGGAGATCACCAGAATCGCCGAGGATGAATTCGGACTGCACCACACGACCATTCAGGTAGAGCAGGCAGAGTGCAAGCGCAGTCGAACCAACGGCACTTGCGGCTCCTGAGCTGCATTGGATCGTTCGCTTAAGGATCGCCGGATACCGGTCGGCTGCCCGGTCCTCGCGGTGGATTTGCTATCATGATTTTTGAACCCTTGACATGATTTGACCGTTATAGCTAGTAAGGGCAGCACCTTGGAGGAAGTACAATGACCAGTTCCGAGGACCTTGTTTCTAGCTTCCGGTTACTGTACGAGGCAGTCAGGTCAGGGTTCCAGATGGTAGTCGAGGCTATCGCTGAGACAAATCGCCGCGTGGACCAGACGAACCAGCGTTTGGACCAGACGAACCAGCGCCTTGACGCGTTGCACG
>DATNRD010000176.1:0-9087 GCA_036703665.1 Candidatus Obscuribacterales bacterium | reverse complement strand
GGAGATCTTCGACGCAGCCACTATGGAACTCATTCGTGTAAAGTCCGAGCGGCTCACCGGCTATCTGGAGTTTCTTCTGGATCGGCTGCCCGGCAATTTTTGCACCGTAATCACGCCGCGCGACCCCCGGCAAAGGGGCTGCCAGCTCTCGATACGTGTCAAGGGGGATCCGCGAGCTGTTCTGGCGTCCCTGAAAGAGTCCGGTGCCGTATGCGACTTTCGCGAGCCGGACATCATCCGCGCGGCGCCGGCGCCTCTCTACAATAGTTACATGGATGTCTATAGCTTTGCGAGGATACTGAGCCGGCATGCGCGCTGACGTAGGCACCGCCCGCGGTGGCAAGAAAATCACCCTTGTCGGAGCCGGGCCAGTCGGCGCGCTGCTGGCAATATACCTTGCCAGGCGTGGGCTGGAGGTGGAGATATTCGAGCGCCGTCCCGATATGCGCCGAGAGGCGATTCCCGCGGGCCGATCGATTAACCTGGCGGTGTCGACGCGAGGCATTCATGCGTTGACCCAGGTCGACCTGGCAGACGAGGTCCTGAAACAGGCCGTGCCCATGAGGGGCCGAATGATTCACGCTGTCACAGGGCAGCTGGCTTTCCAGCCTTACGGAAAGGATGAAAGTGAATACATCAACTCCATCTCGCGCAGCGGATTGAACCAGACGCTGATGACCGCTGCCGAGGCCACCGGCCGGGTCAAGATTCAGTTCAACAAAAAGGCAGTAGGGGTCGACTTTGACGCGTATCGTCTTCTCTTGGAGGACGAAAGGGACGGCACTGCTGCCGAGGTCGAGTATGAGGTTCTCATAGGCACCGATGGCTCGGCATCCGCCATAAGAGCCGCGATGATGACGCTTCCCGGCTATGGATGCTCGGAGGAGCCGCTCGATTACGGATACAAGGAGCTCTGCATTCTCCCCGGGGAGAATGGCTCGTTCCGAATCGAGAAGAACGCGCTGCACATCTGGCCCCGACATACATACATGTTGATTGCGTTGCCTAACTACGACGGCAGCTTCACGTGCACACTCTTCCTGCCCTATGAGGGGTCGCCGAGCTTTGCCGGGCTGACGGACCAGGAAACGGTCCGTGCGTTTTTCACCGAGCAGTTTCCGGACGCTGTGCCGTTGATCGACAACCTGGAGCAAACGTTCTTTTCGAATCCCACCGGGCACATGGTCACCGTCAAATGCCACCCATGGAACGTCGGGGGTCGAGTCCTCCTTCTCGGCGACGCCGCGCATGCCATTGTGCCGTTTTTCGGTCAGGGGATGAATTGCGGATTTGAGGACTGCGCTGTGTTGAAGGAAATCCTCGACAAGTACGGACAGCCGCAAGCGATCGACTGGGAGCAGGTCTTCTCGGAGTTTGTGGCCGCGCGTCGCACCAACACGGACGCGATTGCTGACATGGCCGTGGAGAACTTTATCGAAATGCGAGACAAGGTCGCGGATCCAAAATTTCTGCTTAAGAAAGCGGTGGAGAAGGTGCTGGAGAAAAAGTTCCCTGGCGAGTACCGGTCGCGTTATGCGCTGGTGACGTTCAGTAACATGCCATACCGGTTGGCGCTGGAAGCGGGTCTTGCCAGCGACGAGATTCTGGCGGAGCTTTGCCGCGATCTCGATGATCCTGAACGCGTGAACCTGGACATGGCAGCTCAGCTCATCACGGCGAAACTTACTCCGGTGATTCGCCGCTATACAGGGCAGTTCGCCTTGCCGCGCGGCAGCTAGTGCATTCCAGGGCATCGGGCTGGAGGAGCTGAAGGTGTTGGACGACATCCTGGTAGTCGTGGTGGGAGGGCTGAACACAGACATAGTCGGGCTCGGTTTCGAGAACCTCGTGGGGAGCGCCCAGATAGCCTACGGAGAGCGACTGCTTAAATGAGGTGTCTTACATGCATCGACCATATCGGATTATCGACATATCCCAGCCGGTAAGCTCACGCACAGCATGCTTCCCGGGCGACACCCCCTTCAGCCGCCAGGTGACAGTTTCCTTTGCGGAAAGCAAGGTGATTAATCTGACGGCCATCACCATGAGTCCCCACGTAGGCACGCACGCTGACGCACCGGTGCACGTGCAGGGAGACATGGCCGAGGGCTCCGGAATGGCAGCCTCGCTGCCTCTGGAAAACTTCATCGGCCCGGCTGTGGTCTTCGATGTCTCTCCGCTGAACGATGCCATCGGCATCGAGCATGTTGCCGGCAAGCTGAAAACACTGGATCGCCTTCCCGCTCGTGTGCTGTTCAAGACGTGCAGAGAGATCCGCTATGAAGTGTTTGAGGATCGCTACGCTTATTTCTCGGTTGAGCTGGTTCAGGCGCTGGCAGACAGAGGAGTGACTCTAATGGGGATTGACACGCCTTCAGTGGACGACGTCAACTCCAAAACCCTCGATGCGCACCATGCGCTGATCGCAAGAGGATTGTGCTGGCTGGAGAACCTTGATCTAACCAGGGTCGAGGAAGGAGAGTACGTTCTGGTGGCTCCACCACTTAAATTGGCGGAAGTCGAGGCATCGCCGGTACGAGCTGTGTTGCTAGAGGGCGATGGCTGGTAAACTGTCGAGACCGGCAGCATGGGATTGTATTGGTCGCAGTACTCAGGCTGCCCAAGAGCCCCAGGCGCTCCTGACAGGAGACGCGTTTAGCCGGGTGAAGTGATGGCATGGATGCGGGCGCGCCGGGCTGCCCCTGCAGCGGTGAGGGATTGTGTAGATGACATTCAAGCGTAAGTGCGCAGTTTTAGGTGTCGTGCACGTGCGTGCGCTTCCCGGCTCGGCCGGCTATCGAGGCGACATGGATGGCATACTGAGCGTGGCGCTGGATGAAGCACGGATTTACGAGGAACAGGGCGTCGACGGCATCATAGTTGAAAACATGCATGACGTTCCCTATCTCAAAGGAAGGGTGGAACCGGAGACGACGGCTGCGATGGCCATCGTGGCTCGGGCCGTTAAGCAACAGTCGGGGTTGCCCACCGGTGTCCAGATCCTGGCCGGCGCTAATCTGGAGGCACTGGCAGTGGCAGTGGCAGCTAGCCTCGACTTCCTGCGCGTGGAGGGATTCGTTTATGCCCATGTAGGCGACGAGGGCATCCACGAATCGTGTGCCGGAGAACTGCTGCGCAGGCGCGCAAACCTCAAAGCGGATAATGTGCTGATCTTAGCGGACATTAAGAAGAAGCACTCGGCGCATGCCATTACCGGTGATGTGGGTTTGGTCGAGACGGCGCGGGCGGCGGAGTTCTTCGGGGCCGATGGAGTGATTGTCACCGGCATCTCGACAGGACATCCGCCCGATCCCGATCATGTTCGGGGGGTAAGTGCAGCGGTTCACAACCTCGTAATGGTGGGCTCGGGCGTGACAGCGGAGAACGTCCATCTTTATGCGCCTCACTGCCATGCTGTCATTGTCGGCTCCACGTTCAAGGAGAACGGCTCCTGGAAAAACCGTGTAGATCCTTTGCGGGTGCACGCATTTGTCGGCGCGCTGGACCGTGCCCTCAAGGTCGAGAGCTGAGCCAGGGGCAGTGCCGTTCAATTGGCGACGGATTGGGTTGGGAACCCTGGGGGCGCAGGCGTTTCGGCTGCTCGTTGAAACGACGTACAGCGAGGCAACGGCGCCAGAGCGCTTACCTCCCAATTGCCCGCCTCCCGAGGTTAAGCGAACCGCGGTGGAGCCAGGGGTCACGAGCCGCGGATTGCTTTTGAGCGTGCCAGGAGCTGTGCTGCTTCGCCCGGTCTGTTGGTTCGCTGCAGGATGTCCGCGTAGTTGTCCAGAATGGTCGATAGCGAGCAGTGCTGCGGGCCGTTTATCTTCTCCGATATCTTAAGCGCTCTTTTGACCAGCGGCTCCGCCTGCCCATACTTGCCCTGAGCCTTGTAGGTTGCTGCCAGCGCAAGCAGGCAGTTGGCCACGTCCAGGTGATTGGGACCGCATGTCTTCTCCAGATGCGCCAGCGCTCGCGCGTATAGCGCCTCGGCCTGTGCGTACTTCTTCTGCCCCGCGTAGCAGCGGGCAAGGTCGTCCATGCGGCAGAAAAGCTCCGGACGCTTGGGGTCCAGATTCGCTTCGGAAATCTCCAGCGCGCGTTTCAAAAGCGGTTCTGCTTCCGCAAGCTTGCCCTGAGCCGTGTAGAGCCCGCCAAGGGCTTCACAGCTGGATGCGATGGAGAGGTGCTTGGGGGACAACGACAGTGCCCTTATCTCCAGGGCTCTTTGCAGCAGCTGCTCGGACTGCGCATACTTGCGATGCTTTGTCATCAACCTGCCGAAAGCATCCAGAGCCATGGCGAGCTCCAGCCGCTGATTGGCAAGCGTGCTGTTGGTTACATCCTGCGCGCGCTTAAGCAATTGCTCCGCTTCGCCGTAGTCGGGGTGGCCGGCATAGTATCCTGCGATCTCGCTCAAGCTCGTGAGCAATTTTTGCTCTTGCTTGATTTTCTTGTCGGTCAGCACGATCAATCGGTTGTAGACAGGCTCGAGTTTGGCTGACTTGCCGTGGCTCAAGTAGAACTGCGCGAGGCGCGCAAGACTGATCAGAACGTCAAGACTGTCGGAGCCCAGAACCTTCCCCTTGATCTGCAGCGAGCGTTCGTACAGGGGTTCGGCTTTAGCCACCTGCCCGCGCGACTGGTGGAGAACTGCCAGGTTGTGCAAGGTAGCCGCAACGCGAATGTCGTTGGCTCCTGCTTTTTGCGCTTCCTTCAAGGCCGCATTGAGGCTCCTTTCGGCCTGCCCGAAATTTCCCGTGCGAAATGCCAGCTCCCCGGTTCTCGTCAGATTGAGCCAGGCGGAATCCGGCCCTTCCGCGATCGGTTCGCAGTTGCAACCGACCTCTATGCGCGTCTGGCTGCCCACATGTTTGATGTGTGTCACCATCGGCGGTATTGCTGCAACCGGCTCGCTACTTGCTGCGGCGATTGCCGAGCCTGGCGTGATGCTGAAGAAGATCGATGCGATAAGTGCTACAAGTGGGGCTCTCCCAGGCAACGCTACTGTCACGCCGAGCTTCCTGGAGGTCATTCCGAGCCTCCCGGCCGTCATTCTGAGCCTCCCGGCCGTCATTCTGAGCGAAGCGAAGAATCTCGTTCCGCTAACGGTAGGGACGGCTGGCAATCGGCCCGCCGGCGCATCGCCACGCGCCGCTACCACTACAACATAGTGCCCGGTTGCCTCCCGCTCTCTGGATGGCAGCAGCTCGAGGTAAGGGCTTCGGCGCCTCGCCGGCACTAAAAGCGGGCGGGACACCCGCGCCCCCAGGGACGTTCCCAGTGGCTGAACCGGCTCTCTGCAAGCTCTGTTTGTCATAGCTCCATCACCGTGCGGAGTTTCCAGAGGTCGGGGAAGCATCGCTTCGTAAGCGTCGTGCGCAGGTAACCGACTCCTTCGCTGCCGCCGGTGCCGCGTTTGAAGCCGATCATGCGTTCGACGACGGTTACGTGATGCGTCCGCCACAAGAAAATCAGCTCATCGATATCAACCAACAGCTCGGCGAGATCGTGCAGGTCACCGTAAGTCTGCTGATCGTCATACAGTTTGAGCAGCTCCCTGACGCGCTCGTCCTCGCAGCTCTGCACTTCGGCTTCGGGTGCGCCCTCGTCCGCGAAACGGAGGCGGAAACCGCGCCGGCGCAAAAGATCGTAAAACGCCTCCTGGAGCGAAGGCTCCTCGAAGCGGCGCAGCAGGTTGGCATAGGCGGCTGGATCCTGCCGGAAATGCTCGAGCATTCTGCGGTCTTTCAGACCGGAGACGAACTCGATCTCTCGAAACTGGCTGGACTGGAAACCGCTGGCTGGATTCAGGTTGTAGCGGAAGCCGAGAAAGTCCTTGGGCGACATCGTCTCCAGAATGTGTATCTGGTGCACGAGCAGTTTGAAAACCTCCACTACGCGTCTCATGTAGAACGTAGCTCGCCGCACGTTGTCCTTGCCGAGCAACTCCTTTACGGTATCGAGCTCATGGAGAATCAATTTGAACCACAGCTCGTAGGCCTGGTGGATGATGATGAAGAGCGTTTCGTCATGGTGTGCCGGGTCGGACTGGCAGATCTGAAGCTCCTTCAGCTCAGTGACCTTGAGATAGCTGTTGTAGGTCAGGGGCGAAGGGGATTTCGCCTCAGGTGATTCGGTCTGTCCTCTCGTTTCGCTCATGGCATTCTTCGTCATTGATAGGGTTCCTCTCTGGCTCAGGCGCGGTGGCCCTGCGCGCATCGCTATTTGACGCCGTTGTCCTTGTCGGGTTCAGCCGGTCCCGGTGCGGCGCCGCCCCCGCCCGGAGCCGGCTCGCCTGCGGGCGGACCCGGTGGTGCCTCCGTGGGCGCCCCTTCCGGCACAGGCTCGGTAGCTTGCGGCTTTTCAGGAGCAGGCGGCTCGGCCGGCTTTTTCTCCTCCGGTGTTTTTTGGGGCGGCTCCTTCTTCTCCCGTTTCTTCTTTTTCTTACCGGGCTCGGCCTTGGCCTGCGGCTTCCCTTTCTTCTTCTTTTTCTTGGGCAGCGGTTTGGCGCCCTGACCTGCTGCCAAAGGCAGCATCGCGTCGTTGTCCAGATGCTCGCCGGCCACTACCTCGAGAAAGCGCGCCGGGCGCGCAGGGTCATATTTATAGGCGAGAGTGGAAGTCTCCAGGTTCTTCCGCGCCTTCTTGATCAAGGCAGGAAAGTTCACCTGGTAAGTCTCCACGGTTATGCTCTCCGGTGTGACGCGGAAAATCCTGTAGGCGCATGGATATACAGCCAGGCTCGGACAGGACACGTACCAGATGTCGCCTTCCTGCTGAATGCGGCTGACATGGACGTGTCCGCTCACCGCCAGACGAACTTTGCGTGACCGGGCCAGCAGCTCGCGCGCTGCCGCGCCTTGCGGGCAGATGTACTCGTCCCATGGCGGTCCGCCGTCGTAAGGCGGCGGTGGAAGCAGGGGGTGATGGCTGAAGACGATGATGAAGTTTCGCTTGTTTTGCTCGAGGTCTTTCTGCAGCCACTCCAGCTGCCGGCGAGACATGTCGCCGGTGGGCGAGTTCGGACGGCTCGTGTCCAGCCCGATGATGTGCACTCCCGGCAGCGGATTGAAAGACCAGTAGGGCCTGTCGGTTTCGATGCCGCGGCCCTTCCAGTCCGGACCATAGGTACGCATTTTGTCGACCGGCGTTACGTCGACGAGATCTTGCTCGCCCAGGACGAACGACCATGGCGCGTTCAAGGTTTGCACCACATCCAGGAAAAGCTGCCAGTTTGAGTCGTCTTTGCCCAGGGCATCGACTTGATCGCCTCCGAAGATGACGAAGTCGAGTTTGTCTTGATTGAGGCTCTTGATCACGTCCTGGAGAAAGAGCTGGCTTTCGTGAAGCAGCTTGTAGCTGTCAGGCATGCCGGTAGCCAGATGGACGTCGCTGACAAACGCGAAAGCGAAAGGCTCGTACAGCCCGACAGCGCCCCAGGCGGGCAGCGGCAGCGTAATGCTGGAACAAAGCCCGGCCACGCCCAGCAGAAAGGTCCTTCGGCTCAAGCGATGTGTCCATGCCGCGTGGCTTGCGTTCGGGGGCTGTCCGCCAGCGCGTTGTGTCATCGAGTCTTTCTCCGGATCCACTCTGATCTCCCTCTGACCGGCCTTTTGCGCTCAGCCATTATGCCAGCCTGCACATACGGCAGGACCCCGGGCGGTGAGTTGGGCGGCCGCTGGACGGCACGACAAGACAACGTCCGGCCGAGTTTCCTCCTCCCCTCGTGACTACCGGCAGGCGGCGGCGGAATATGATGCCGGCCCAGACAATATAAAGGCTTTGCTGGCTCCAGAGTTCCTGATGATCTATCAAAGGTAGAAGCTGATCCAGATTTTAGCTTTGCAGAATCGCCCTAAAGGAAAGAATCCCTGCGGCTGCCTTGCCCGATGCTTTAAAATTGCCCTTCTGCGAGCGTCTCGCCCGGGCTCTGCCTGCGGCAGAAGCGCCGGCAGTCGTGAATTTGTGCGTGTGAAGTGAAGTACGAGGCATAGAAATGACCGATTACTCGCAAGGCCTGGACATCCGCCAGATCAAGGAGCTCCTGCCCCACCGTTACCCGTTCTTGCTCGTCGACCGAGTCACCTACCTGGAGCCAGGGCAGAAGGCTACCGGATACAAGAATCTCACGGCCAACGAGCAATTCTTCGAAGGTCATTTCCCGTTCCGGCCGATCATGCCGGGGGTGCTGATGGTCGAGGCGCTGGCACAGCTGGCCTGCGTAACCATTCTGGTCAAGGACGAGTACAAGGGTTCCCTCGGCGTTTTCACCGGCATCGACGGCTTCAAGTTCAGGAACATGGTCATTCCCGGCGACCGTCTTGACCTGGAAGTGGAGCTCATCAAGATGCGCGGGCCCCTGGGACGATTGAAGGGAGTAGCCAGGGTCGGCGACAAGATCGCCTGCGAAGGCGAAATAGCCTTTGCGCTGGTGAAGCAGACCGAGGACGAGCAGGTTGTTGCCGCCCGGTAACTAAGACAGGGAAAACGATGCCCATTCACAAAACCGCCATCATCGGTGATGGCGCCCAGATCGATGAAGCTGCAGATATCGGCCCGTACGCAGTAATCGGCCCGAACGTCAAGATCGGTGCCCGAACCAGTATCGGGGCCCATGCGGTCATCGACGGGCACACGACCATCGGCAGCGATTGCCGCATTTACGCCGGCGCCTCGATCGGTCTCGAGCCGCAGGATCTGCGTTACAAGGGCGAGCCCACCGGCGTCATCATCGGAGATCGCGTCACCATTCGCGAGTACGTAACTATTCATCGTGCCACCGGCGAAGGCTTTACGACTGTGGGCGATGAGTGCTTCCTTATGAACTACGTGCACATAGCTCACAATTGCACGCTGGGAAAGGGTGTCATCCTTGCCAACTCGACGATGATGGCCGGGCATGTCTCGATTGGCGATTACACTGTCATGTCGGGCATGTGCATTTTTCATCAATTCGTTCGTGTCGGCCGCCTCTGCATGATGAGCGGCATGACAGGAACGCGGCTCGATTTGCCGCCTTTTACGATGTGCGACGGCAGACCGGCCATGGTGCGCGGCGTCAATGTCATAGGGTTGCGCCGCCTC
>DATNRD010000175.1:0-17957 GCA_036703665.1 Candidatus Obscuribacterales bacterium | reverse complement strand
CGCGCCGAGAAAGACGGCTCCACCTCGCCGCCCGGGCCTTCCACCGAGCCGGAACCGGAGTCGTAGCGCAGGCGTCCCTTTGTGGAGAAACCGACGGAGGAATCTATAATGAGGCGTTTTTACCCCGCATTTATTGGCATGCCTGGATCAGTCGGCCTGCTCGTTCTGAGGCTGGTTGCCGGCAGTGCCTTGATGTTGCACGGCTGGCCAAAGATGCAGAGTCCCTTCGCCTGGATGGGTACAGACGCCCCGGTGCCGGGTTTCCTGCAAGCGCTGGCGGCGTTGTCGGAGTTCGGCGGCGGCCTGGCTATGTTGATCGGCTTGCTGACACCGCTTGCCTGCCTGGGCATCTTAGCCACGATGGGCACGGCCGTGACCATGGTGCACCTTGCTAAGGGCGATCCTTTTGTAGCGCCGCACGGCTGGCAAGGCGGCTCGTATGAGCTGGCGCTCGTTTATTTCTCGGTGGCGCTGACAGTCCTGCTGGCTGGTCCAGGCAAGCTGTGCGTGGATTACCTGCTTTTGGGCCGGCCGTCCGAGCAAAAGTCCGAGACTGAGAAGAAGCCGGAAGTGCCGACCAGCGCTTAGAGCCGGCCCGCCAGAGCGCCCCACGAAGTGAAATATACGCGATTTCGTGAATTGTTTTAGGCAGCCGGCGCCGCTATATTTTACCCACGACGGATAGCGTTGCTTGAGGGGGTAAACATGACTCGCGAACTTTCGGAAGGATTCGACCGGTTGAACCAGACATCCCTGGTTGATATGACGGAGCGGAACCCGCTGGTGAATCTGGAGGATCTCAAGTCTTTCCCGTCGCCATCGAGAAACTCAAACGAGAAGATGGTTGAGGACCTGGGACTGCCGGAAGGGTCGCTTCTCGTGGCTGACCTTTCTGACTACAACCCCTTCAAGAAGGTGAGCGATGCCATGGACCAGGCCGCGAAGCCTTCGCGGCCCTTCGAGACCGTGCGGGGCGGAGAGTCGGTGGCAGCCAAAGACGGGTGGTGGCGTTGCCCGACGGTCAAGATCAACATAGACGGCAAGGAACGCGAGATTGACATGAACCTTCCCGGCTTGCCGGAAGGCAGCGACCGCGTCAGACTCGAGACCAACGGCACGCAATTGAGAGCCACTGACTGGCGCAGCGGCAAGCAGTGGATGCTCGATGCCACCAAGTACCCCTGGGGCTATTCTTTCGAGTGGAAGAAAGCGTCCAAGTGAAGCGGGCGCGGCGGTGCGCCCCTACAGCTCTGTTGATGAAGATTCACGTGCCTGCCGAACTCGCGCAGGGGTGGGGACCGCCTGACCCGTCGGCGCGTTGCAAGCGCTGGCGGGTCAGGGTTTCCAGGGCTGCAACCGGGCTGGGACAATTCGGGGACAAGTCGGAAACCGCACCGGAACAACTGACCTCTATTCTGTCTGACGAAGGCGGAGCCTGGCGGGAGGTCAGAATATGGGGCTCGAGTTCGACGATATTGTCCGGGAATCGGCGGACGCTAAGAATTCCGAGTCCTCATCCTTACTAGAAGACGTATACGGCTCGCTGACAGACGGATTTAAAAAGAACCAGCAGTTTGAAATTCTTACCAATTCGCTCTCAACGACCGTAACCGAACTTTTTGGCAACCTGGAGCTATTCGACTCTGGTGCCGGCACGCTGGGCGATTTTTCAAACCGCATCGGAAAGCGCACCTTCGAGACGCGCACGGATGGTGCCACCACCTACACCGTCAAGGACGGAGACACGCTTTCCCACATTGCAGAAGCCTCTCTCAAGGAACAACACAAGGACGACCCTAACTACAAGCCGACTCCGGAAGAGGTCCAGCGCCAGGTCGATGCCATAGCACGAGCCAATCAGATAAAGGATAAAAATCTGATTCACACCGGCGATGAGCTTGTCATTCCGTCTGTTTCCGGTCATGTGGTCAGGGACTTTTCCGGCACGGTGACCGAAGTGCAGTACCCGGATGGCAAGTCCGCCAAAATCGATTACTCCGGCTTCGAGCCGAAGACCATCAAGTTCGACAGTGGCTCCCGCTGGGAAAAGCAAGGCAACGGCTGGGTCCACTACGACAAATCCGGCAAGCCCGACGGTCTGGAAGCCGACAGTATAGAAGTCAGCAGGAACGGCGAGATTAACATCAAACTGAAAGACTCGCCGCAGGAGATGTCAATCCGCCCGGACGGTTCTATCACCGACAAGGAACCCGACGGCTCGGTGGTTACCCACGACGATCGGGACCGCGTCACTGAGGTGAAATATCCCGATGGCTCTTCGCGCCAGATCGAGTACGGCAGCGACGGCAACCCCAAAGCAATTGCATCCAGCGACGGCACCACCTGGAAGAAGGAAGGCAACCACTGGAATCAATACCGGGGCGATGAGAAAACGGGTCTTACTGCCGACGACGTGCTGGTCAGACACAACGGTGAGATAAGAATGCTCATGAGCGATTCGGACCAGGAAATCATACTCGGTCGCGACGGCTCGCGCGGCGACAGGACTTCCGACGGATCCACCGTGACCAGCGATGTCAAAGGGCACGTCACAAAGATCGAGTATCCCGACGGCGTCACGGCCAAGCTGGAGTATGAAGGGGACAACCTGAAGTCCATCAAGCAATCCAACGGGATTTCCTGGGAGAAGGACGGCGATGCCTGGGTTCAAAAAAGGGACGGCAAGGAGACAGGCATTCGTGCCGACGACCTAAAGATAAATGAGAACGGCGACATCACCATGACCTTCAAGGATGCTAAGCAGGAGATGACCGCACATCGCGACGGTTCGGTCACGGACAAGTCGACCGCCGATAACTCCGCCATTACTATCGACGCCAACAACCGTGTGATCAAGATCGAGTATCCGAACGGATCGTCCTGGGACATCAAGAACGACGCGGAAGGCAATCCTATAGAGATGCGCAGCGGTGCATTCGTCTGGAGGAAGGAAGGCAATCACTGGACCCAGTATGACCAGAACGGCCGCCGCGGCACCGGCTTGCGCATGAAGAGTATCGAGGTCTCCAAGTCCGGCACGGTCACATTCGAAGATGCCAACGGGGACGGGATCATCTTCAGCCGCGACGGCAGCTCCACGCAGGTCCACATCTCGCATGACGTCGAGAAGAAGAAGGCCGCGTAGTGCAGGCGCTTGCGCCGTCGCACAGATCCACGCCGTGTAGTGCAGGCGCTTGCGCCGCCGCACGGATCCACGCCGTGTAGTGCAGGCGCTTGCGCCGTCGCACGGATCCACGCCGCGTAGTGCAGGCGCTTGCGCCGCCGCAGTATGGTCCGGACGGTCCGATAATGTATATTATGTTTCATTGCCCGGGCTTGCGCCCGGAAATGACTGTGGGATAAGCGTTTCCAGCTGCGCTGTTGTGCGCCCCTGGAAGGGGTGAAAAGAGAGCCCGGGGTGTTCTGGGTGCCTGCCTTATCGGGAGGAGCCCGGCAGGGTGCTCGGAGCCATGTTGGGTGCCCGCCGCGAGTGCACCGGGGTGACAATCAAGGTGCTGGGCTGGGCACCGCTTCTGGTGGTTATCTTCACGGTGGCGGTCTGAGCAGTGTTCTGTGCTCGCCGGGCGAACTCGCTTGCCTGCGCCTCCATGTCCTGGGCGCGGTCGTTCTGCCCGAGCCGGGCGAGCACAGACGCCAGATTCTTGGCTGCCTCCGCCTGGGCTGCCGGATTCTCTTCGTCGTCCGCCGCCTTCAGTTGTCGCTCGTAGAAGTCCTTTGCCTTGTTGAAGTCGCCGCGTGCCAGCGCGATCTCCGCCAGGTCCGCATAGACGGCTACATCGTCGACTTCCGGCGGCAGGTCGGCGAACGAACCTGAGGCCGAAGACGCCTTCAGGTTCAGCAACTGGTTATACAGGTCCTCGGCCTGGTCGTATTGCTTCTGGGACTTGTACAGTTCCGCCAGCTCCTGCATGGTGAAAATCGTGCTCGGGTCGGAGGGACCAGCCGTCTGCTTGCGTGCTTCCAGAACTTCCTGATACAAGCTCTCGGCTTTCTGGAAGTCCTTGTCCTCAACATAAATCTGGGCCAGCTCCGCAAGACAGTTGGCGGCCGTCGGGCTTGCGGCGGCGTCGTGAGCCTGCATGAGGTCTTTGAGCTGGTCATAGAGAGCTTTGGCCTTTTCGGGCTGGTTGGTCGTTCGATACAGCCTGACGAGCTGGCACAGTATGGCCGCCTGCGAGGACTCGCCGCCGGGAGAGTTCTGCTTGCGTATTTGCAAGGCGCGAGTAAGCAGCGGCTCGGTCTGGAACTCCTTGCCCTGCCGGCGGTAAAGCGCAGCCAGGTTCTCCAGGCTGTCGGCTACCGGCTGGCTGTAAGGACCCAGTGCCTTCTCTCGGATTGCCAGAGATTGTTTGAACAGGTTCTCGGCATCGCTTGCTCTGTTCGTGGCGGTATAGAGCAGCGCCAGGTTGTTCAGGCTGTCCGCCACCTTGGGCGAATCGGGTCCGAACAAGGATCGCCTGATTTCCAGTGCCTGCTCGTACAGCGGTTCTGCCTGGGTGTATTTCTCTTCCGTGTAATAGAGATTGGCCGTGTCATTGAGCGCCCCGGCCAGCTGCTCTGAGCCGGGGCTGACCTTCTCGGCAATGTCCACGGCTTTTTTATAGAACTCGCCAGCCTGCCCGTAGTTGCGGTCGGCGAAGTAGGCATCGGCCAGGTTGAGCATGCTGGTTACCACGCGCGGATCTTGTGGTATTGACTTCTGGATCATGTCGAGCTGCTGTTCGAACAAATCCTGAGCGCCATCGAAGTTGCCGACGCTCATGTAAATCTCGGCCAGGTTCTGCATGCCTTCGGCGCGCCTTACGTCCTTGGGCTCGAGTTGTTCTGACTGCTGAAGGGCAAGGCGGAACTGGCGTTCCGCTTCGCTGAAGTCGCCGTGCGCAAAAGCCTGAGCCCCGGCGTCCGTGTAGGCTTGCCAGCGGGCCGCGGGGCTGGGCTGATCGCGGTCTGAGGCCAGAGCCGTGCCCGGCAGTACCAGTCCAGCTACGGCAGCCAGGACCACGGCGCCTGCGGCCATCCATTTACGATGGTTGGCCGGGTGTTTGCTGGGGTATTTGAACCTGTGCTTCATTCCTGGGACTCCTTCCGGTGCACGCGGCAATTATCCCACCCGGTGCGCAACCGCGCTGGAGAGCATGTTCATCAATGTGTCCGGCGGTGCTGTGTCCTTGTGCCCGGGGCGGGCTGCGTCTGCGATGGCATAATGGGGTTATGTTAGAGCGGCTGACGAGCGTCTGCAGGCTGTCCGGTCGCCCCATGCAGTTTGCCATGGCAGTTGTATTGGTGGCGGTTGTGGCTCATGTGGCAATAGTTTCGGGGGAGGCCAGGCCGGCCCGCCGGGCGTCTAGTTTCAATCAGGTTATGGAGCAGGCCAAGCTCCTGCGGAAGGCCGGACAGAAGACCGAGGCTCTAAAGTTGTACAGGAAGGCTGTCACTATGCGCCCGGCGAGTTCGGAGGCGCATGCGGAACTCGGCTGGGTCCTGTTCGAGCTTAAAGAGGTGGACGAGGCCATGCGTGAGGAGATAAAGGCGATTGAACTGGATCGGCGCAACGCCAACGCCTACCATCATCTCGGGGCGATGTACCTGGCGATGAACATGTGGAATGAGGCAGCGGATCAGTTTCGCATGTCGCTTACCCTCGACCCCAAAAAACGCTGCAACTGCGGGCCCATCGAAGCTCTCATCATGAGCCATCCGCCGCGCGGGGATGTGCTTACGCCCGAGGAAGCCGACAGGATTCTGGCTAACCCGCCGGGAACCAGGGCTCCTTCGCCCGGCACACCAGCGAGGTCCTCGACCGATCCCCGTCCTGTGAAGGAAGACAAGGAGGGGCCGGGCGCGCCGCTGGCTGTAAATTAGTACGGTGGCGTGGGATTAGGACACCCCGGAGAGCGCCTATGAGCAGGTGGAAGCGTTTGGCGTTCTGGGCGGGCTTCGGGCTTAGCGTTCTGTGCGCCGCCGTTCTTGCCGCGCGGTGCGTTGCCAACCACCTGCCCTACTTCGGGCTCTATCACGATGACGCGATCTATGTGGTCACTGCCAAGTCCCTGGCGGAAGGACACGGTTACCGGATTCTGTCGCTGCCGCAGGCGCCGCTGCAGACCAAGTACCCCATCTTGTACCCGCTGGTGTTGTCAGCGCTGTGGAAGCTCAACCCGTCATTCCCGCAAAACCTGCTTGCTGTTGACTGTTTAAATGTCTCCCTCGGGTTCTGCTTCGGCCTCATTAGCGCCACATACCTGCTGCGCACGCGGCGAATATCGCTTGGCATGCTGGTCGTGATTGGCGGGGCCACCTTGCTCAATGTCAAGTTCCTTTCATTTCTTCCGCTTTCCATGTCGGACAGCTTGTATGGCATCTTGAGCGTCGCTTGCCTGTGGCTGGCTGACAGGATCGGCGGCAGAAAGCCCGGCAGCCTCATTTCGGCGGCTCTGCTGGGCGTGCTCGAGGCTATGGCCACCTTGTGCAGGGGAACCGGCGTGTGCCTGGCGCCGATTTCAGCATTCTATCTAATGGTGCGCCGGCGGTCGAAAGCTGCCATAGCGAGCTTTGGCGTATTTCTGGCTCTGACTGCTCCGTACTGGCTGTGGATCCACACCCATCAAAGCATCGAGTCACCGTCGATGGTGTACTACACGAGCCACTCCCGCTGGGGAGCGGACGCATTTCGCGATCTCGGCGTGCCTGTTGTAGCCCTGCGCAAGGGTCATGACGTCTTCCATTCCGTCCATCAACTGGTCTGGCCCCTGCTGGGACAGATCCCCTATGCCAGGTTGAGCCCGGTCGAGTTTTTCCTTGTCTATCGTGCCGGCTACCTGCTGCTCTGGGCGGCGCTGCTTGCGGGGATTTGGTGTGACCTCGTGAACCGCAGGCGGTGCCTGCTTCCCTTGTACTTTCTTGCTTATGGTGCGGGGACACTGCTGTGGCCGGGGTGGTTTGAATGGCGGATTGCGCTGGTGGTCTTGCCTTTCATCTATTACTTCTACTACCGGGGTTTCCGTCTTGCCGGTGCTGCCATCAAGGGCCTGTTGCCGCGGGGCCCTCGCAAGTCATGGCAGACGGCGTGCGGTGTACTTGCGCTTCTCTTCGGGTCGTATCTGGTTCTGGGTTCGGCCTGGTCCTCGACACTGAGAGCGGGCTATTATCCGCGCCGCCTGCCGTTTCGCTCGGACATCACGGCTGCTGCTGAATTTGCCGACGTCCTCAAGACATTTGAGTGGATCCGCAGATCGACGCCCGCTGAGGCGGTGTTTATAAGCAACAACGACCCGCTCGTCTATCTCTACACGGGACGCAGGGGGATGCAACCCTCTGCCTATCAAGGCTGGCGGGTTCACGGCAGCAAGCTTGTCACTGCCTCGACGTTGCTGGAGATCATGAAGGAAGCGCAAGCTTCCTACGTCTTATTGGATCCCAGCTACCAGGCAGCCTATCAGGTTTATGCCCAGATGGTGCTGGCCCTGGCGGAACTGCAGAAACGTGCGCCGGAGCTGTTGCGGCCGAAGTACGCATCGCCGAACGGCGTCATGATCGTCTTTGAGATCGACAGGAAATTGCTGTCAAGCATCCCGGCTGAGTCCAGCGAACACGACCGAGAGCGCTGACCGGTGCGCTCAGACTTTGCGCCCGCCCTTTTTCTGGGCGACGGTCGGTTGTTCAGCCGGCTGATCGTCTCTTTCCAGCAGGGCCGCCAGCACCTCGCCGTCAAGCCAGCCGTGCGCCACGAGAAGATCTTCCAGCGGCCGGCCGAAGGTGCGCTGTTCTATGAGTGCTATTCGCACCATGTCCTCGGTCACCAGATCCAGTGCCATGAGGCGCTGCCCGAGAGAATAGGGCGATTCTACAGGCAGGCGGATGAGCTGCTGACCCAGTAGCAGCCCGTCTAGCTCCGTCTGCGAAATCAGCCTCTGTTGCTGGAGAATCTGCCCTAGTGGAAGATCGAGCGTCGTCTGCCTTTCAACGGCTTCTTCCAGCTGCTCGAGCGTGATAATTCCTGCCGCCACGCACAGCTGCCCGAGCTTGGGCTGGATGTCCCCATCCCGACCGCGCTTCAAGTGTTCCTTCCACTCCTTTTCGTACCTGCTTTTCAGGTTGGGATCGATGAGCGTTGTGTAGGCGTGCTCTATGGCCAGCAAGGCCTGCTGCGCTTGAACGTAGCCCAGCGAGGCAGGCTGCCAGCGGTCCAGTTGATCCAGGCGCTGCCTCAATCGCTTGTAGGCCGCCTTGACGGCAGCCGTCGGAGCTCCCTCATGCAGTCCCAGAATCAGATAAAGACTGAACATGCGTGCTCCCCCTCTCAAGTGGGTGTGTCTACGAGAATACACCAAGTTGTGCCAACTAGCGAGGAAAAGCTTTCGTGAGACGAGCTCGATCGGCAGCGGTGTCGCTCATCCGTGCTGCCAATGTGCGAGGGACCGGCTTTGACAGAAAGACGAGTGTATGGGCGGCGTTTTTCGCCGCCGCCGGCGGGGATAAACCCGGCCCGTGCAGCTTACGGATGGGATCACCAGCCGCATCCCCGGCAGCTGCTGGGCAAGTCGGACAGTCGACAAGTCAACATATCAACCAGTGCACCTGTCGAAAGGTTGACACGGTTTTATGGTGAAATGGTCGACAATAGAACCAGTCCACCAGAGCACTGTTCAAACCCTGGGACTGCCGATACGGTGAATTTAAGTGTCTTTATACAGACGGCAAAAGCGCCACCGTCGGTGAAAGCCGGGTAAGTTCTGCTGGCAATGGTGCGCCTTTGCCTGCCCGGGTGGGTTATCATCTTACGCAACTCGTTCCGAGCCTTCCTTGTTGCCTGGTGTTCACTTGCATCGCCAGTGCAAATGCAACCAGCCGGTCACGCAGTCAGCACGGCGTGACGAAGCTGAAAAAGGTGTCCGTAGGTTGTTGGAGATGATTGCGAGTAGAGCCGGTTAATCCATGCAAACAGCAACCACGTCCGGTTTGAGACTGCCTCAGCTGGGCTTCGATCTGCCCTACTTAATCCAAGAGTGGAAGGCCATGCTCAACCCTTCCACCATGGTGAAAGACGTATGGGCGGGGATGACGGTGGCGCTTGTTGCTCTACCTCTTAACCTGGCCCTTGCCATCGCTGCCGGTGTGGAGCCGGGCGTCGGCATCACCACCGGTATCATTGCCGCCGTTATTGCGGCACTGTTCGGTGGACAACGTGTTGCCATCACCGGACCTGCTGCCGCCATGGCAGTCGTTCTGATTGAGATTGCCCAGACCCATGGCATACAGGGCATCTGGCTTGTGGGACTGATTGCAGGGGTCATGCAGATTCTGGCGGGGCTCCTCAAGCTGGGGCGGCTAATCACATACATTCCCATGCCGGTCATGGTCGGCTTCGCCAATGCCATCGGGGTTCTGGTCTTCTTCAACGCTCTGGATGATTTCCTGGGCTTACCGACAAAGCCGATCGCTCACCCGGGACAGGCGGCACCGCTGGCCGGTCAGGAGTTCGTACCCGAGTTCATTCAGGATCTGTCGCACCTGTTCTGGCGCCTGGTTGTACACGGTGAGCTGCACCCTCCGGCTGTTCTGCTCGGGTTGGGAGCCTTCACCATCGCGGTGCTGGTTCCGAAATTCACCAAAGCGGTGCCCGGACAGCTCGTCGCCATAGTTGTAGCCACGGCGGTGTGCCTGGCGCTCGGTCTCCAGATTCCTAAAATTGCAGATATAAGCACGATTCCGAATGTGCTGCCGGCTCCGGCGGTTCCGCAGCTGCCATGGGATCAGATTGAGACGCTCTTTGCCGCCGCCGTCACGGTCTTCATGCTTGGCTCGATCGAGTCCCTGCTGTCGGCTTCGGTCGCCGACGGCATGACGATGTCGCGCCGGCACCATTCGGATCAGGAGCTGATCGGCCAGGGAATGGCCAATGTCATTGTCCCTTTCTTCGGCGGCATCCCGGTCACCGGCGTGATTGCCAGAACCGCGGTCAACATCCGGGCGGGGGCGCAGACGCGACTGTCCGCCATCGTGCACTCGCTGGTTCTCATGGTGCTCATCTTCCTGCTGGCAAAACACGCAGAGCAAATTCCGCTTTGCGCTCTGGCGGCTATCCTGCTTCTTACCGGGCTGCGCCTCGTCGAGTGGGAAGCCGTGCGCCAGATCTGGAGAGCCTCGCGGATGGAAGGCTACGTGGTGCTTGCCACGACGCTCGTTTCCGTGCTGATCGATCTTACCGCCGGGGTTATTACCGGGCTGGTGTTTACCTGCGGGCTTTTCATAAGGCAGATGAGCGAGGTGCGCCTTGTACCTGCCGGCAGCAACGGTGAAGCGGCGACGCTCACCGAGGACGTGCCGCACTGCGAGTTCGTGCGCACCTATCTGGTGGACGGGGCGCTGTTTTTCGGGGCGGCTGAGCGATTCATCGAGAACATCCTGCTGGTGGAGAACGTCAAGGTCATAATTCTGCACTTGCGATCGGTGACGGTGATGGATTTGACCGGCGTGGAGACGTTGTTGTCGATCCACACGCAACTCCACCGCAAGGGAGCCCGTCTCGTGCTGGCCGAGATGCCGGCTCAGCCCAGGCAGCTTTTGGAACGGACCGGCGCGCTGGAGAAGATTGGCCAGGACAACTTTTTCAGCCACTATCGCGATGCCCTCATTCAGGTGAACCGGCAGATGCTCGAGAGCCACTGCCGCGGTTGCGCCGACGGTCGCAGCCACGGCGGTCGGCCCGACTGTCCTGTCCGCAAGGCCATGCTCCAGGACGGAAACCCGCTCAGGAAGGTGCTGGGATACGGGGATGCAGAGCAGAAGCAGGGGGAGCCCTGCCAGCTGACGACGGCAGCCCATCACCTGGAGAGGCTGGTTGCCGTGGAAAGCAAGAAGGATATACCCGGGGAGCTGCGCGGCACGCCGATCGGTGTTCTTTTCGAGTGCCAGAATTTCGGTGAGATTAATGTCCCGGCTCCGGAGGCGCCCCGGCTCATCGTGGGGATGTGCATCGACACCGCGCGGTCGCTGCATCTTCCCAGAGAGTTCGCTTACGTCGTAAGGCGCGAGGGCGCCAACATGCGGGGGGCGGAGTTTACTCTAGCGATCTCCATGCTCGACGGCATTAAGCACGTGGCGCTCATCGCCCATGGCGGCTGCGCCATGTCGAACTCGCAGGACTTGCGGTCTCAATTCATCGAAACGCTTGTCAAAGAGCACTCGTGGCAGGAGTCACAGGCTGCGCGATTCTTCGACGACCACCTGCGGAGCAAGGAGGTCGACAATGAGATTGATTTTGTTCTCGAGGAGGCCGAACGGCTCGGTCGCGTGTTCCGAGGTCTGACGGTGGTTCCGCTTTTTTACAGGGCGGAGAACGATCGTTTGTATCTGATTCGTGACTGGATGAATACTCGCACGCAGCGGTTTGTCACGCGAGTGGATATCCCCGTCCTCGGCGCAGATGGCTTACCCGTGCGAGCCAAGGGGCAGACGGAGTCGAATGTCACGTCGGAGTAAGGCGCTCATCTTTGTTCTGGCTGGTGCGATTCTGGCAAGCATGCTGCTGGCCTATTTTGCCAGGCCCAAACAGCCGCGACTCGAGCTGGTGTCGCCGCGCCAGGAGTATCCCGATTATTCCGAGTCGTATCCGGCCGAAAGCAAACTGGCCAAGCGCGTTACGCGCAGCTACGGATTGGCCATGGTACTGGTGCAGAGCCCCTATACGGAAAGAAACGTGGAGGCACTGGATGCGGTGCGCTCCTGGGCCAAGGAGCGGTTTCAACGCCAACCGGATTTCTTGCGCCCCATCGGTCCGGAATCGATGCCCGAATCCAGACACACGGCGATCGGGTCCGTGTTCTATAACCTGTTTGCCGGGGTTTATTACTGGCTCGAAGAAGCAGTCGGCGAAATCCTCAGGGTGAGGATTGACGAGTTTCACAACACCAAGCAGTACGCGAGCTTCCGTACCGCTTACTTCGACCTGTTCGGGTTGGATAACGAAACGGCGGCCCTGCTTGCCAAATACCAGACCGAGAAAGCCAAACGCGCTATTCCGGTTATCCTGTGGACGGCAATGTGGGTGGTGGCAGCCCTGTACGCGCTCGTGCGGCTTGTCAGGGCCAAGTCCAGATTCGACACCCTCCGGCGCCTTCTCGGATACGTCTGGCTGCTTGGTGCCGGCACGTATCTGTTCCTGGCTTGTGTGGACAATCAGGTCTCGGCACTGGTGGCTGCGTTCGTGTGCGCCGGCCTGGGATTGTTTCTCACTTATCCCTTCGTCCCCACAAGCGGGAGCGACTCAGACTTGCCACGCCTGCGCAAGATCTACATGGGATCCAACTGGGTATCGCTGGCGCTCTGGATGACCTTGAGCGTCGCAGCCATACAGATTTTGACCTGGATAAGGACAGGCTCTGCCGGCGCGCCTGATCCGGTCACCCTGGCCCTGTCCAGCCTGTCGGGCAACTTTCTGCACGACCCGGCCAGGGAAAAGCGCCTGGTGCTGCAGGCGGTTGGCGTAATCTGGCTGGCGGTCTCGCTGTGGACGATTACGCAGCTGAGAGGAGACGTGAAAGCCGCCAGGGAAACGGAGGAGAGCCTGGCTTCCTTGAAAGGGCCGCTATAAGGTGTAGAATACCGTCTTACCGTGCCCTTGTGTCGGAACCGGTATACGAGACGCACTTAAAATGCGTTGCCCGTAAGGGATTGAGGGTTCGAATCCCTCCAAGGGCAGTGTTTATGATGGCAGGTCGTCAGAGATCGACGTCCGGAAGAGGGACTGCTTTGATGGTAGTCAGAGCGAGATATCCTTTCCCCTGGGAGCGTCGGCCTCCAGCCGGCCGGCAGCGGGTGGAATCAGCAATGACCGAAAAGCCGCGGTGCTGCGTCGAGCTGAGTGCCTGCCATCCAGGTGCGCTCCACATCGCGAGCGTGACACTGCCATGAGCTGCCATCGTCAAGCGGCCGCTGAAAATGCAAAATGCTTGCAGATTGTCCGGCCAGTGCCTGCGTGGGCTATGGCGCTAGTCTTCTGCCTGGCTTTGTCTCCGCCGGCAGTGGCGGACAACTATTACGATGAGGGTGTCAGGGTCTATAATGCCGGCAAGTTTCTCGATGCTGCCGAGCTCTTCGAGAAGGCGGCGCAGTCCTCGCCGCAAAACGCAAACGCTCTCTATTATGCTGCTATCTCTTACCAGCAGCTTGGGTACACCGCCCGAGCCGCTGCTTTGTATGAGCAGATCGTTCAACGATTCCCGGCAACCCAGGTGGCTGGCTACGCAAGAACCGCATTGAAGGCGCTTCAGGCGGTCACGACACAGGACGGTTCTTCAGGAGCGGCATCGGCAGGAGCGGATGGCGGCGGTGCGAGCGACCCTGGGGGCACACTGGTCGCGCCGGATCAGAGCCGGGTTTACTATGAGCAGGCGGGAGACAGTCTGGTAGTCGATGCGATGGTCGACAATCGCCCCACCAAAATGATCTTCGATACAGGAGCTTCTTTGACGCTCTTCGGCAAGAACCAGCTGCAGGCTCTGGGCATTGAGATCCCCACGCAAGCGCCCACCGGTATGGTCTCCGGCGTCGGAGGGGCTGGGCTTATACCCGTATGGTCGATGCGTGTCAATTTGCAAGTGGGGGATATATACCGGCGGAACTTTCCTGTGGCTGTTGCCGAAAACCAGGCCATGCCGCTTCTCGGGCAGACGTTTTTCAAGGGATTCGACTATGTGATCAACCGTCAGGACAATTCGATTTTGTTCGTCAAGAAAAAGTCCCCTGATTCTCCGTCGGCGCCAGGCGCGGCCGAGGGCTATGCTGTTCCCTTCACGACGGAAGGGAATGAGATGGTCGTGACGGCGCAGGTCAACGGCGCGCCCTATAAAATGTATTTCGACACGGGCGCCCAGACAACCGCTTTCAGCGCAAGAGATCTCGCGGCATTGGGCATCACCATCCCGGGCGATGCTGCTGTCGGCACCGTCAGTGGTGTCAGCGGCCAGTCACAGAGCTATACTTTCCCCATAGACAGCCTGAAGCTCGGACCGATCGAGCAGTACAACTTCAACATAACCGCTGTCCAATCCGACGTCTTGCCGCGCCCCCTTCTGGGCGAGAACTTCTACGGCCGGTGGCAGTACACCATCGACAACGACAACAAGGTGATCCGGTTCCTGCGGCGCTAAACCTACGAGCCGATTGCGGTTGCAACTTCAGCAGTAAATGCTGTTATCTGAAGTTGGGCGGGTGCTATTGCTCCAAGGTCTAGCGTGGACAGATCTGCCAGAGCTGGTGCCGTGGGCGTGTTTGAGACGTGAGTCAACAATATTGACGGATGTCAAGGTTCGCGTTAGATTGATTTTGGTATCCAAAAAAGGGGTCGGGTTGGGCGGCGCTCTTATCCGCGGCAAGTAGGGGTCAGGGGGCGGAACGAGTGCGATATTCAAAGCGGGCGGCTTCGTGCGCCCTCTTGCTGTGCTTATTGCTGATACTGCCTTCGCGTCTGCTTGCTCATGAAGGTGACTTTGATAATGCGAGCCACAGCTTGGACTTGTCCTCAACTGAAAGAACTGTGACTGCCGGGCACCATGAAGGATTTGAATCGGCGGTTATACAGGTTGGTGACGTGCAACGGACAGTCGGTCCCCATGACCTGCTCACCCCCGCCGAGCACGCGGCTCTTCACCAGGTGCTTGCATCAGGGCAGCAGACACTTCTTCTCAGCGTGCTGGGCAGCGCAATTGGTGGGACGGTCCACCTGACCAACGAGCTGTCGGAAACGGTTCATAATCTTCTGGTTCCCGAGGGCGTAACAGCGGTTCATGACTTTGCGAAGAACCCGGCGATTAACCTGGCGGGCAATCTCGTCAACGCGGGAAACTTCTTTGCGGTTGCGTCGAGCGGCTCTGTGTCCACTGCCAACATTACGGCGCTAAACATCGTCAATCAGCAGTCGGCTGTTCTATCGTCGGTCCTTCTGGAAGCGGGTATAGCCGGGGTAGCCTCCGCGGTGTCGGCTCTAAGTATGAATCTGCAAGCGGTGCAGGACATCATAAATGAGGGAGTAATCAAAAGCTCGGGCAGTCTGGCGCTGACGGCGGGTGGATCAATAGTGAATGCTGGCTCTTCGGGAGCGTCGGGGGTGCGGCCTGCGATTGCAGCGGTTCACGATCTGAGTCTTATGTCCGGCACCGGTAGCTTTGTCAACCAGGGACTGATCAGCTCATTGCAAGGAAACATCAATATATCCTCCACAATCGCGCAGAACATAAGCATCAGCAACGGTAGAGGCATAATGCAGGCGCTGGCGGGCGCCATTGGCGTCCGTGATGCTTCTTTCACCGGCTTGGCGAACCTTTCCATAATAGGTGGAGATATCCGAGCACGCGAACTGAACGTCTTTAGCGGCAAAGGCGTGGTTGATATCGACGTGCGCGAACTCACGGCTACCGTGAATGTCGTGGCCAATGACGCTCACATCTCTGCTGCGACTGAGACGCTGCAACTGGGGTCCCTGGAGTTAGGCGGCGACCCGACCTTCTACAACGCCGGCAACATCGTTATCAATCAGCCGCTTGTCTTTCCTGGAGCGTCCAACACAGACCATGATCTGGCGATAATCGCCAGCGGTAATATCACAACGGGTGATAACGCGGGTGCGATCGACACCAGCTCGACGAGCTTCAACGGCGGGCAGATTCTGATTGTAGCCGGCGCCAACTTCACGAAGAGTCCCACAGGCGCTCCGCCGTCCGCGTTGCCGGAAGGCGGGGGCACGGGTGACACGACAACCACAATCAATATTACAGGGGCATCTGCAACGGGCGGAAAGATCGACCTCACCACAGGGGCAAACGGTGGGATTTCCGCGCTGACGTCCACCAGCAGCGCCGGTCGGGGCGGGAATGTAAGCCTGGTGGCATTCAAGGGCTCCGCCGTTGACTCAGGCACCATAAGACTCCCGCAAAGCGTGGCGATCACAACAGGTGGTGCCGGCGCAAATGCTAATGGCGATGTGAACTTTTTGGCGGCTGCCACCAGCGGAACACCGATCAGCGTCGGGCCCATCGATACCACCGGAGGTACGGGCGGCGGAGGAAGCATCTATGTGGGCTATGCCAATGTCGGCATCGCCGGCGGTGGAACCTGCGCGCCTTGTGTTGCCGTGAGGAACGGAACGGTGACAGCGGGCGCCTTTGTGATCAACAAACTTCCTGACTTTGACACAAACCCCATAAACGACCCGCTTCGGAGCGTTGCTACCGGCTCATGGACAGTGCGGTCCCCGACAGGCATGACGATAGTTACCTATGGGGACCTTCTGTTGGGTTCTGTTCAGACCAATGGGGCCAACCTGGCCATCGTGTCTGCCCGGAAGATGCTTACGTCCAGCCAGACGGGAGCAATCGACACCAGCTCGACTACGGGGAAGGGAGGACACCTGGCCCTGGTCGCGGGCGCCAACATCGTCCCATCCACCACGCTACCTCCGGCGCCGAGTGCGGTAATTCAGAACTTCACCATCTCTCGCGGTTCAGGTAAGAGCGGCATTCTGGATCTGGCCACGGGGACTCCCTTGACGGCGCTAACCACAAGCAGCAGCGCTCCTGCTGACCCAACAACCGGTGTGGGGAAGCCGGCCGGAAATATAACAATCGCGGCCTTCGATGGGGCGGCCAGGGGAAACATCAAGCTGCCCCGGAGCCTCACCATAATGGCTCACGGTGGTCCGGGAGCCGCCGGAAGCATTGTTCGGGTATTTGCGCCGGTGGTCGATATTGGAGCAATAGAGGCTCTTACGGTGGGCGGCAACACGGCCTCGGGCACGCCAAACAGGGTCGATGTGCAGGCAGGACACCCCTGCTGCAATGTTGATGTCGTCCAGGGCAACCTGACTTCCACCTTCAATCCGGACTTCAACGCCAGCTCTCAGGGACTGCGCACAGGTTCGCTCACGGTCAACGGACCAGGGAACAACATCAAAGTGGCATCCGGGTCCGGAACCACCGCGCCGTTTGTGGACGGGAACATTACAGCCGGCGGCGGCGGCACCGTCACGATCACCGTCAACGCCACCACGGAATTCCGGGTTGGCCCCGGCGCAACTGCAAGTGGCGTCAATGGCAGCGTTACGGTAGATGGCGGGCGTTTGACCGGCAACGGGGGCCTGATAGACATACAGAATTTCGGCACGGGCGGACTCAATATACTGGCGCCCGGTGCAATTTCGACACCGGCAGGACCTGAGGGAGGCTCGGGCGGCACTATCCGGCTCAAGGCTCCGCAAGGGCGCATTACGTTTGCTCCAGGCACCCTTTCGGTCGACGCCAGACCAAACATCAACAACGTGCCGGGCGTGACCGGCTTCGCCGGCAGCTTCGATATTTCGGCAGCAAGCCTGCTGGTCGGCTCCGGCGGCAATTTGCTGTTGAGCGCAAATGGGGCACGCGGGTCAGGACAGTGCGTTTGCGTCACAACCACGAGCCTGACAGCGGACTTGAGGTTCGGTCCGGGTAATGGCGAGGTGAGCGTCTCGTTAGCAGGGGGAGATGGAAGCCTCAACGTCTTCAGCGCGCGCGACCTGATGGTCAATACGGCGGGAATCAACACGTCCGGCAGGGCCACGGGAACGTTCTTCACGCTCGCCGCCGGACGGAACCTGCTGATTACGGGCGACCTGGACGCCGGACAGGGTGTGGCGGGCATGAGGAGCAACAGCTCGTCTGCGTTTGTCGTGGGGGGCAACGCAACCGTAAACGGGATTACAGGCGTCATACGCGCCGACGGCAGTGGGTCCGGCGGTCAGGGAGAGTTCGGTTTCGGCGGCCAGATTTCGCTCACTAACAACGGTACTGGGGGAATTGACATCAGTTCACCAGACAGGCTCTCCATGAGCCCATCGCCAGGTGGTGGCCGGGGCGGAATCCTCACCATCATCACGCGCTCCGGACCGCTCAAAGTAGGAGCGGGCA
>DATNRD010000174.1:0-2280 GCA_036703665.1 Candidatus Obscuribacterales bacterium | reverse complement strand
GACCGGCTCGGCCGGCGCGGCGTCCGGAGGCGGCGTCGGCTTGCGGCGGGAGAGCACCCTGGGCTTGACCACAACCGGCTCCGGCGGCGGTGCTACCTTGGTGGCAGCGGCCTTGACGGGCTTGGAGGTTTTGGATTTCGTGGCGTCCTGCTGCTTTTTCTTGCCGAGAGAAGCAATGAGAAGTCCCACAGCATGCTTGTCGATCGTGCTGGAGTGGCTCTTTATGTCATAGCCAAGCTCGCGCAGCGCCACAATCAAATCTTGATTGGGCAAGTTCATCTGCCGCGCAAGCTCGTAGACCCTAACACGATCGTTCATTCACTGCCCTCCTTTCTTTGTGTATTCTTACATGTTTGCACGTTTTCTGTGCACAAGCGTGACAGATCCTGGATAAGTTGTGGTTCAAGAGGCCACTGGATCAGCCGGGACTTTCCGCCTCTTTTTCGCTTCTGCCCTTGCAGCGCGCCCTTGAGCCTGTGCCCTTTCAAGGCTTGCTCGAGGCACTCTGCTTGCCGGCAGATATAGGCGGAACGCCCCATCGGTGCCTGTTTCGAGCCTGCCTGTCCGAGGTGGAGTCGGACATTGCCGCTGCGGCAGTCGACGGTAAGCCGCACAAGCTGGCTCCTGGGCTTGGCTTGGCGGCACGAGAGGCAAACTCTCAATCTCTCGGATGTCCGGTTATGCTTGCTGGACAGCTGAGCGCTTCCTCGCTTGTAATCAACATTTAATTTGAGGCCGGAAAAACGCCGGTGGTGCTACGGATTTTCTTCCTCCTCGCCCCCCAGAACGGCATTCAGGCTGCGATAGCCTCCGCCCGTCTGGCTTTCCGACTTGATGTCGATTTTCCAGCCAGTCAGCTTGGCCGCCAGGCGCACGTTCTGCCCGCCGCGCCCGATCGCCAGGCTGAGCTGGTCGTCAGGCACGACCACCTCGGCACGCCTGCCGCCCATTTCGGGTGGATCGTCGTAGAGGGCCACGGTGGTGATGCGCGCAGGGCTGAGCGCATTCGAGATGTAGTCGACCGGATCGGGCGACCAGCGTATTACGTCAATCTTCTCGTTTCTAAGCTCGGCTACGACGTTTTGAATCCTGACGCCGCGGGTGCCGATGCAGGCGCCCACCGGGTCGACATCGGCATCCTGCGAGTGGACGGCAATCTTGGTTCTGTAGCCGGCCTCACGGGCGATTGATTTGATCTCGACCGTGCCGTCTTCAATTTCCGGCACATAGAGTTCGAACAGCTCGCGCACCAGCTCCGGATGCGCCTGCGACACGATGATCTGCGGGACGCGCCCGGTTTCGCGCAGCTCCAGCACGTAGACGCGCACCCGGTTGCCCACGCGGTAGGTCTCGCCCGGCAGCTGCTCGCGGGTCGGCATGCAGCCTTCCACCCGGCCCAGGTTGACAATGACGTTGTTGCGCGTGTTGCTGATCACCTCGATGCGCTCGATTTGCCCGGTAGTGCAGGTGCCTTTGCGTGCCTCGAACTCCTTTTTGATCAGCTCCTTCTCGGCTTCACGCAGCCGCTGGGTGATGAGCTGCTTGGCGGTCTGGGCGGCGATCCGTCCGAACTCTGAGAAATCCTGCGGGGTGACCTCGATCTCCAGGACCTCGCCCTCGGTAACGTCGGGGATGAGATCTTGCGCTTCCGCCAGGCTGATCTCGTGATAGGGGTTGGATACGGTTGGCACGACCTCTTTGGGCGCAAATATGCCGATCTCCCCGGTCTCGTAATCGAAGATGGCTCGCACCCCTTCCACATCGTGATCCGGCACTTTCTTCTTGTAGGCGGCCACGATAGCGTCGCACACGTAAGAAATGAACTCTTCCTGCGGAATGTTTCTTTCCCGCTCGAGCTCTTCGGCTGCTTCGAGCAGCTTATCGCCAATCTTAATCAAGGTCGTTCCTCCAGGTTGTATTCAGTTGTGCTTATTCACTTGTGTAGACAGCGGTCACAGCACTGTGGCCGTTTCCGCCTGCTCGCAGTAAAGGTCCTCCGGATAAAGGCGAACGTGAACCAGCCGATCCAGAGCGAGGCTGATCTGCTCTTTCTGGGGCGGGACGGGTTCGCGTTTCTTCCTGCCCGCGCCCGATGCAAGGTGAGGCAGCGGTCTGGGTTTGGCAAAGGTAACGGTGTCCCGGGACTTTTCCAGGAGTGTGCCGGTAAAGGAATAGCCAAGGCCCTCGAGGTTGTCCTTCGATTTGACCTCGACCAGGTAGCCCCGGAAGATCTCGAACTCCCTATCTGTTTTCAGGATGCGGTCGATGCCGGGACTCTGT
>DATNRD010000173.1:0-4704 GCA_036703665.1 Candidatus Obscuribacterales bacterium | reverse complement strand
TCCTCGCTGGCGCCGGAGTCCGCCTCAGTCACTTTTGCGATCACCATTTTTTCGCGCGAGTTCTCCGGTAGTTTGACCTTGTACACAAAGGCGAAGTGCCCCTCGCTCACCGGCACCGCACGCGTCGCCAGCCGGGAACGGCCTTGCGCGTGTACCGTCAAAAACCCCATGTTATCCGGACTTGTCACGCTAATCTGGTCAAATTCGAGATTCACCGCATCTGGTGCGTTGCTGTCTGCCGCGTAGGCACGCACGGAATTCGAGTCTTTCGGATACCAGGGTATGCCGACGAGCTCCGAGAAAGCATAGGGAGTCAATATTTCCGACAAAGTCTCGCGGGCCTCCGGCGCATTCTTAGTATGGTATTTCAAGCACAGAAGTTTGCCGGTCGTGTCTTTGACAAGCTCGACGATGCGTGCCTGCAACTGATCATCCAGATGGAACTGCGGTCGCAGCTTCGCCTGCCATTGGTCGATATGCCGCATTACCGCCTCAGCTTCCTTCTTTCTATCGGTCAATCGCAAGATCTCAGCTCTCTGCAGAAGGATCCTCACGAGCCTGTCCATCTCTTCTTCGGTACGAACGAGCGCTCGGAAACCTTCCTGGACAACCTGCTCCTGTCTCCGGATCGCCTCATCCAGCAACTTCTCCGCTCCTGACAGATCCCCCTGTTGCAGCCGGGCCTCGGCCAATCCCGCGAGAGCATCGATATAGAATTGGCAGTCACGGCCCCAGATTTCGGCAGCAACCAGGCTAGCTTGCCGATAGTACCGCTCCGACTCCCCATAGTGCCTGGTGGCCGCGTTGATGCTGCCCAGAGCCAGCAATGCGTCAACCTTTTTCCTTCCTCTAGTGAAGTCGAGGCCCCTCCGACGAGCCTCCCACGCCGGCATGGCGGCAAGCGCCTCCTTGTAGAGACGCGCAGCCTCCTGGAGATTCCCGCGGCTCAGCTCGATCTCAGCCAGATCACCCAGCACACAGACAAGCAGTCCTGGACGTATGCTCGATGACTGCCGGCAATAAGGGAGGGCCCGAGTCAACCCCCAGTAAGCCTCGTCTTCATGCATTCTCCTGGCGACAGGCCCTGTCTCGATTCGCCAGCCCCTGTGCATCCCCCCATAATTCGAGTAGACTTCAGCCGCGCCGCTCGCACCCAGCCAGGCTCTCTCCAAGTTCGCCAGTTCTTCGACATAGTCGCGCACCCGTGCGAATTGGCCGATGTGGGAGCTGACTATGTTCTCGTGCAAGCGCGCACAGTAAGTAATGAATGAAAACGCCAGCAGCACAGGAACTATGTAGAGCGTGTACTTGAGCGCATGAGCCGCGCGCCAGCCACGGATCTGCTGGCGGATCTCGCTCGCCTCCTGCCGGCGTTCCGTGCGCGCAAGCAATTCTGCATAGCTATCCAGATATGCGCAAAGAGGCGAAGCCAGACCGATCGGCGATTTCTTCCAGCTCTGGCGGACCTGGCGGTAAAGTTCCTCGGCCTCGTCACTGCGCCCGAGATCGGCATAGAGTCGCGCCAGATTGCCTCTTTTCTCCGCCGTACCGGGACCGTTCCTGCCAACTAGCTTTTCCCAGAGGGCAAGAGACTGTTGCGCCAACAGCTCTGCGCGTTTGCCCTGTCCCACGAGGCTGAGCAGCCTGGCCAGCCAGTCCCAACCGTGGACGAATAACGGAGCCGCATAGGCGGCAAACAGCGCACCGGCAGCCACAGTCACCACAGATATGCCTACAACCCCCCGGGCGCTTGTCATCAGCACGTAGAAAATGAGCGCCGAAAAAGCTGTGGCCGCCGCCCAAGCCAGCTCCTTTGCGATCAGCAAAAATCTCATGACCCGATGCCACCCCATTTGAGAACCAATGTACCATTCGAATTCCATGAATGTGACGCCGTTCCAACACTCAGCTAGAACGTGGGAAGCACGCGTCGGACTGCCTGGAACGACGGCAGCAAATTTAAGGATGAGCAGTGGGGTTTACGCCAGCCCGATAGTATGCGGCTGGGTATATCCTTTTTTTGGGATGTGTGCGAGGACTTTGCGATGAACGATCGGGGGGCGATTTATTGGCGTCAATGGCGTCTGGGAACGATCTTGATACTTGCCATCCTGCAGGTGGGTTCCGCCGGCCGGGTGATCGCTCAGGAACCGTCAGGGGGATCGTCACAGGGCTACAGCAACTACGGGCTGAGCGGCTACCGCCGCATCACCCCTGCCCAGGGGCAGGGTCAGGCGTCGTCCTGGAACAGGAAGCAGCCTGCTGCTCCACCCGCCGGTTTTCCACCTGCCGTTCAACCGCAGGGCCAACCTTCGTCCTGGAACAGGCAGCAGCCTGCCGCTTCCCCACCGGCGAGCTTCCCGTCCACTGCCCAGGCATCGCCCCAGCCGGCATACAATCAGCAGACGCCGGCGCAGCGACCTGGCAACAGCTTCAACTTCGGGCGTTCCGGTGAGCGCACTCCCTTCCAGGCGATGTATGAAGAGCACATGAAGCGCATGCAGTCCGCTCCCGGTCCGAATGCTCAGCACCGCCGGCAGTGGCAACAGCAGTTCATAAACGCCAAGATGCAGGCTCGCAACGCAGCCATGTCTTCCTCAGCCGCAAATGCGGTATCGCAAGCGGAAGCAGCGATTGCGGCAAAGAACTATCAGGCGGGCTGGAACATACTCAATCAGGCGCGCAATCAAATCGAGACCATGCAGCGGCAGGAACCGGGGAACCCCATGTGGTCGGTGGCACTGGCCGATCTCTACTTGTACGACTCTTACCCCAAGCCTGACCGAGCCCAGTACTACTTCGACTGCATTACGCAAGCCTGCGGCGGACCGGCTCAGGCGCAGGCGAGATTGGGCAGCACGTACTCGCGCATCCGCAATCACATCGCGGGCGCACGAGATGCACACAGGCGCGCACCCAAGTTTAGATATTCGTCCGGTCCTGACTTTGCGGGCGGCGGCGTCGACACCAGAGATGCTTACCAGAAAGCCCGTGATGCGGGAGACTGGGACGCAGCCAACCGCATCCAGAGCGGGAGACCAGATGGCAGCGACACCTTCAAATACGGACGCTACTAAGGGTTCTGGGACAAGCCTTCAGCGGAACATGTTCACTGAACTGCATGGACATGTCATCCTCTTACGAGTCAGGGCAGCGAGCGAAGGATCTCGCCAGCTTCCGGAGGGTCAACGACGAGTGCTTCCGCGCTCGTTAGCTTCCTTCTCAACATGCGAGATTCTTCGTCGGGGCTTCGCCCCTCCTCAGAATGACAATTGCGGCAGACGCGCTCCGGCTTCAACCATGAGTCTCCTCATGGCTGAGTGACCGCCCCTCCTCAGAATGACAATTGCGGCAGACGCGCTTCACTGTAGCTGTAGAGAATTAATCTAGCTCCTGTCGAATTACACATTGTGGGGTGTAGACATCCTCACGGGCTAGGGCTGGGCCGCGCAGGGAATCTCAACACGTGAAATCCTGACAGAGTACGGACCTTACTACGAATCCGGAGAGTCACTGCTCCGGCTGACGTCCCAGCCAGCGCGCCGATCAGGAACAGGACCGGATGGCATCGGACGTACCCACCTCTGAACCACAAGACAAGACCACGGTGCCGAGCCAGTCGTCGTCCTCCTTGACCGATTACCTGCCCAGTTGGGACACGGTAAAGAGTGCCACCACAGTCGGACTGGCGATGCTGCCCGGCGTCGGTCCGATAGCTGCTGCCGGATACGCCGCTTACAACTACCTGAGCGGCGACTCCGATAAAGCCGGCGACAAACCAATCGAGACTGTAGGCTCGAACGCGGAACGCGCCGGGCAGAAGCTCCTCGAAGAAATTACCCCCAAGCCGCCAAAATCGACCGACTCCAGCCCCGGCCTGGGTTTTGAGATTCCTGTTGCGCCGCCCAAGCCAATCAAAGAGCAGCCCGAGCAGCCACGCACAGACAAAACCGTCGACCTGGTCGGCAAACAGTCGGGCGATAGCTACGGCTCAATCGCCGTCAAACCTCTGGAATCCAAAAAGGAAGACAACGGTGTGATTCGTGAGGCCGTCAAGACGGTCACCGATGCAATTAAATCAATTGAGATACCCAAGCTGCCCGAACTGGCACCCGCTCCAGACACGGCGCCCAAGCCAATCGGATCCCCACCTCGCGAGGCAGAGGGGCAGATTATCTTCAAGGGAGCCACAGCCGGCGCCGAAGGCAAGGCGGGTCTGGTGGAAGCCACTATTGAAAAGCCTGTCCCAGCGCCGTCGCCTGCGGGGGCAGGAGCCTCCGACTCATCGTCCCCGGCAGTAACTCGGGGAGGAAACAGCGGGCAGCAACCGTTGCCCGAGGCACTTCCTGTAAAGAAGGACGAGCAGCCCATCAAGGCAGAAAACGTCGCCCAGCCTCAGCCCAATCTCATAAAGAAGGAAGAACAGCCCCGCCAGGTAGAAAACGTTGCCCAGCCTCAGCCCAATCCCATAAAAAAGGATGAACAACCTGTCAAAGTAGAAAACAGCGCCCAGCCTCAGCCGGATCCTGCGAAAAAGGAAAGCAATATCCAGGCGCCGGTGAATTCTACAGACAACCGGACGGAGCCCCATGCCGGTGTCGCCGTTCCCCCATCCAGCACAGACAAAGCCAAGGACGAACCCAAACCAGGCGGCAGCTCGAGCCACCCCGGAAATGGCGGTGGCGACAGCGGACAGGGCGGCGG
>DATNRD010000172.1:0-14247 GCA_036703665.1 Candidatus Obscuribacterales bacterium | reverse complement strand
CCCGCCAGTATGGGGGCACCGGGCTGGGGCTGTTTGTCTCCAGGCGCCTGGTGGAACTTATGAACGGGACTATCGGGGTTGACAGCATCAAGGGGCAGGGCTCTACCTTCTGGTTTGTCCTTTCTCTGCCTCCTGCCGCTGGGACTGCTCCGGTGGCAGAGGAATTCAGAGCTGCACCAGAGGGGCTCCTGGAGCCGGCAGCGTGCCGCCCGATCCGCGACGTCGCTCCCGACTCGATCAAGCTTGTCCTCATAGCTGAAGACAACAGAACCAGCCAGCGCGTCTCCACACTGCAATTGAAGCAGCTGGGACTGGTGGCACATGTGGTGTCGAACGGCCGCGAGGCGCTCAACGCCCACGAAAGCCAGCCTTATGCTCTGATCTTGATGGACTGCCAGATGCCGGAGATGGACGGCTTTGAAGCAACCCGGCGGATCAGGCAGAAAGAAGTGCAGAGCGGCCGGCGCACGCCGATCATAGGTCTTACTGCCGAGGCGATGGAGGGCGCGCGTGAGCGGTGCCTGGCTGCCGGAATGGACGACTATATAAGCAAGCCGGCCACGCTCGATCGCCTCAGGGAAGTAATCGAAAAATGGATTCCCGGGGAGCGCGAGCCCGCTGAGGACCCCGGATGCTCTGTTAATACCTCAGGTGGGAAATGATGGAAGAGGGGCAGGCAGTCAATATCCTCGCGGTCGATGACCGGCCCGAGAACTTGAGCGCGCTCGAGGCAATCACTGCCGATATGGGGCTCAATGTGGTCAGAGCAACGTCAGGTAAGCAGGCCCTGAAGCTCCTGCTAAATCAGGATTTTGCTCTTATCCTTCTGGACGTGAAAATGCCGGACATGGACGGGTTCGAGACCGCTCGACTGATAAGAGAGCGGGACAGGACAAAGCATACGCCCATAATATTCCTGACCGCCATGCATACTGAGGACGCCGACGCCCGCCGAGGCTATTCTCTGGGTGCGGTGGATTACCTGGTCAAGCCATTTTCACCGGAAATCCTCAAGTGCAAGATTGGTGTTTTCGTCGACCTCTACAAGAAGACTGAGGAGGCGCGCCAACATGCGGAGCGGTTGCGGCTGGTCGAGCAGCGTGAATTCGAGGCCCGGCTGCTGCAGGCGAGAAGGCAGATGGAAGAAGAGAGCTACCGGGCACGTGCTGAGCACCGCATCGCCCAGGCAATTCTCCAGCATGCGCCGGTGGGCATCTTGCGCACGGATAAGGACTTCACGATCCTGGAGCTCAATCGGCGATTGTGCGCCGAGCTTGGGATAGGCGTGACGGATCTGGTGGGAAGGAACCTGTTCGAGGCGCTTCCCTGGTTGTCTCACCAACAAGTGCTTCACGCAATCGACGCCGGGCAGAGATTCTTTGCCGAGCAGCTAAAGATTGAGCCGTTGTGCAAAGACACTTTCAACGCTCAGCCCCATTACCTCGATCTTGCGGTGTGGCCGGTGACAGCCGAGCAGGAGGGAGTTATCGGCACCGTGTTGCTGGCCGTCGATGTCACTGAGCGAGTGCGGCTCGCGCAGCAGCGCGAGGACTTTGTGGCTACACTGGCGCATGACCTGCAGACCCCGCTGGTTGCCGCGGACCGTGCACTCGAGCTTCTGCTCGATCAGTTGAGCGACTCTCCACAGTCCCGGCTGCTTTCAATGCTACGCAATAACAACCGGGATCTCCTTCAGATGATCCAGAGCTTGCTCGAGCTCTACCGTTATGAGGCAGGCGTTCCCCTTCTGTATATAGATAAGTTAAGTGTGCAACTTGTCGTCCACTCATGCGTCGACGAGCTGACACCGCTGGCGCAGGAACACGGTGTGTCGATCAGCGTCGATCTAATGCGGAACTTAAGGGTCGTCTCAGGCGATCGCATTGCTCTGAGGAGGGTCATCATGAACTTGCTGGACAATGCCATCAAGTTCACTCCCCGCGGCGGCACGATCACCGTCAAGGCACGTAACGACGGAGACAGTGTCTTGCTCGAGATCTCCAACCCCGGCGACGGCATCTCCCCCGAAGATCTTTCTCAATTGTTCGAGCGGTACTGGCATAAACCCACGAGGCAAGGAGGCAAGGCGAGCTGCGGGCTCGGTCTATACCTGTGCAAGCAGATCGTCGATGCGCATGGTGGCAGGATCGAATGCGAGAGCGAGCCGGCTCAGGTGACGACCTTCAAGGTCCGGCTTCCGGCGGCAAAAGCCCCTCAGCCGGATGACCAGGACAACAGCGAGGCGCCGCTGGAAGCCTCCAGTATCCGAGGCGGTGATGCATAATGGCCGGACAAGAAACAATCAGTATCTTAATCGCCGAGGATCACGAGTTTACTCGGATCGGTTTGCGGCTCAGCCTCGAGCAGGTTCCCGAGTTCGTCGTCATCGACGAGGCTGCCGACGGCAAGACAGCCGTCGAGCTGGCCGCGAGCAAGCGCCCGAATGTCGTACTCATGGACATTGAGCTGCCGGTCATGAATGGCATCGATGCGACGCGGCAGATAAGGTCCGTCGCCCCGGATACGCGTGTGGTGATGCTCACCTCGCATACCAGCGACGAGGAGATATTCGCTGCATTGGGAGCCGGAGCCAATGGTTATGTGCTCAAGACCATTGCCAGCAAGCAGCTTGTCAACGTCATCCATGCCGTAGCCGAAGGAGCTGTCTGGCTGGATCCGGGCATCGCCAACCGCGTTCTTTCTGCTTATGGCAGCGGTGAGGTGCAAGCGCAGCCGCCGGCCAAGACCAGAACCAAGGGCGGCTCCCCGTCTTTGTCGCCGCGGGAGACAGAGGTCCTGCGCCTGGTGGCTGCCGGGTTGAGCAATCAGCAGATAGCCGAGCGCTTGAATCTCGGACTGGAAACCGTCAAAACGCACATGCGTCACATCATGGAGAAGCTGACGGTCACCGACCGCACCGAGGCCGCCGTCAAGGCCACGCGCGAAGGGCTGGTGTAGCGCCCTTCGCGTGATGCTGAGCGTACGTCCTAACGTCCCTCACGTCATTCGGGGCGCACTTCACGTCATTCTGGGCACTTCATGTCATTCTGAGCACTTCATGTCATTCTGAGCACTTCAATTCATTCTGAGCACTTCAATTCATTCTGAGCACTTCATGTCATTCTGAGCTGAGCGAAGAATCCCGGCCGTAGAACATGAGGCATCCTATGGCCGGGCCGAGATTCTTCGGTCGCTGCGCTCCCTCAGAATGACACGGAAGGTTCTTCGGTCGCTGCGCCTGCCCTGAGCGGGTCCTTCACATGGGGAGCCGTGCGCGTTTGAGCGCGGGAAGGGCTTGCTCCGAATGACGGGAGAGACCGGTCCGCATGTTTGCCTGCGAACGCTACCTTGGCAGGTGGATACCGCAGGTGCGGTATGTGGACTTGCATGACAAGTACCTTTCCTGCTGGATGTGCGCGGCGTGCCGGCAAGGTTATGATGGCAACGGGAACAGACGGGGCAACTTGCCAGTGCCAATCCGTTGCTCAAGTTTCATAAGGCGTTCCGAAGCAGGTTACAAGAAAGCAGATTGCGCAAAATTGCACGAACTCGCGTGCAGCTTGATTATGGCAATATCCACCATCATGTCCAACCTTCGCAGCAGCCGAAAATCGCCCGATGCTGAGCACCGGTTGTTGGTTGTGGCTGTGATTGCGTGCGGGCTAATTCCGTTCGTCGCCACGTCTTTTTCAATCTTGTACGAAACCGTGCTGAATGTGTCGGCACCACCTGTGAATCGTTTCGATCAGCCTGATGTTGGCAGCAAGATCCCGGCACCGGTGGGAACTTTCGAGCCGCCCCAGGCGGCATCCGGGAGCGGCCGGGTGCCAGCGGTTTCCGCCGAGACATACTTGATCGAAAGCGTACTTTCCGAGTACTGAGGTGATCTACTGATGGGCAACGATATCGTCACCCGAGTCAGACTGAGTTTAGTGATGAACCCCGAGACCCCACCGGAGACGCTGGCAGCTCTGTCGACAATCTTGTCGGCAGAGCTGCTGGCTCGCCTCGCTGAGCACCCTTCCACCAGCGCAGCCGTCTTGAGCGAGCTGTCCGAGCATGCTGACGCTGAGGTTCGGGCTGCTGTGACGGAGAACCCCAACACGCCGGTGGAGGTGTTGCTGAGGCTAGCCAGAGACGAAAACGTCGATGTGAGATATCGCCTGGCGGAGAACGCCAGGGCCCCCTATGACGTGCTCGCCTTGCTGGTTGAGGATGACAACCCTTATGTCGCCTGGCGCGCCGAAAGAACGCTTGTCAGGCTCACGTCCCGAAACGGCGCGCCGACTCCCTTGAACATTCCGGCTGCGCCGCCCGCCCGAAAGATGCGTGAGACCGGGTAAGCTTGCCCACCAGGGATACCCCGTCGGAGGGATGTATGAAGGTCCTTGACTTACCGCGATTGCTTGATACCTCCGCTGCTGGATTCACAGGCGCCCGCAGCTGGACTAGCATGGGGTTAGGTCGAGCGCACCGGTCAGCCCGTCGGGAAACCGGACAAGACGTTAAAGGTCGTCTCGTGCGATCCGTGTGCTCAGCCTACTGCAACAATCACCTGGTTCGGTGGTGGAGGTGGTCGCCAGGACGTGGGGGTGCTCGCAGCATCGATCGCCCACTAGATCTGCGAGATCGGCGTAGACAAACGCTGAGGTCGAACCAGAATGAGATTTACGCTAGACCCCCAAAGAGCCGGATCCCCAGGTGCAAATCTGGGGATCCGGAATCTCTTTGTTTCTGGGCGTCAGGCGCCCCTGCGAGGCTACCATGACCAACGTTGATTTCATCAATCTTCTTCTTGTGGATGACCAGGACGTATTTCGTAAAGGTCTTAAACTGGGATTGGCCGGGTTGGCCGGACTCGTGGTCGTGGGGGAGGCAGCGGGCGGGCGCGAGGCGCTAAGAAAGACGCTGGAGCTGATGCCCGATGTAGTCATCATGGACTATGAAATGCCCGACGGCGATGGTGTCGAAGCCACGCGCCAGATCAAGGAGTTGGCTCCCAATACACGGGTGCTGATGCTCTCTTCGCACGAAGACCCTGCCCGCATCCTGGCGGCATTGCGGGCCGGCGCCGACGGTTACTGTTTGAAAAAAGGCGCCATGCGAGGACTGTATCTGGCCATTCGCTCGGTTGCCATGGGAGCGCTCTGGCTTGACCCGGCCATTGCCAGGTCCGTCATGACAGAGTTCGCTATTGCCTCCTCTCCAGCTCGAACCGACGCCGTCAAGCAGGTTCGTGCGTAGCCGCCTGCCTGATCTTCTCCTGCAGGCGGAAGCAGATGAGATGGTGCAGGGCGACGTGAAACGCCTCCACGTGCGGTGTCGTATTGAAAGGTACGACAACGCAGATGTCTGCAATCTCCCTCATGGGGCCGCCATCAAACCCGCTGAATCCGATGGTGGTGCCGCCCCTGTCCTTGGCGAACTTGAGAGCCTTGAGAAGGTTTTGCGACCAGGGCCCGGCTTTGTCCGAGCCGCCGCCGCCATGCACGCTCAGGGCCAGGACGACGTCGCCACGCTCGAAGAAATTCTCCAGTTGCTCAACGAAGACGTTTTCCCAGCCGTCGTCATTTGTGATGGCGCTGAACAATGGCATGTTGTCCACCAGACTCACCGCCCTCATTCTCGGTTGCCCGGGCACGATTGTGCATTTGTTGAGGTCGGCGGCGAAATGGCTGGCGGTCCCGGCAGAACCGCCGTTGCCGATGAGAAAGACCCTGCTCCGGCGTTGCCAGCACTGGAAAAGAGCGTCGATAACCTTCTCGATGTCCTCTCTCGAGATGGTTCTTATAATGACCTCGAGCCCGTCTAAGAAATTGTCGATGTACGCGCGATCGGAACTCATTTGCTTTTGATTGCGTGTGCCGGCGCCCCGAGGGCTTCTGGATCGAGGATACCTACCAATATTAGCCTGGTCCCCGAGCTGCTTGCCTACACGACGATTGAAGAATCGCCGCCACTTCCACAAGCGCTTGATGGTCCAGATGGTTCCTTCGACCGGCTTCAACGTCGTGCTGCCGATTCTTGGCCTGTAGTCGATGAAAATCTCCGTGCACTTGAAACCCAGTCTTGCTGGTCCGATGAAGAGCTCGACCGGCAGGGCCATTCCTGCGGGGTCGTAGGCGAAGTGCTGGAAGATTGCTCGCCTGTAGGCGCGCATGCCGGTGTGCACGTCGGTCGTCTGCACGCCGCAGAGCCAGCGCGCAAGCCAGGCGAAGATCCGGTTTGCCACGTAGTTGGGCAACGACATGGCAGCGGGTTTCCCTTGTAGACGAGAAGCGCCGACGACATCGAATCCGGAATCTATTGCTGCCACCAGCAACGGTATTGTTTCCGCTGGATATGTGTCGTCGCAATCGATGGTGATGATGATCTGCCCGCGCGCCGAGGATAATGCTTCGTGCATCGCCGGCCCGTAGCCACCGGGCGGCATGTGGCGTATGACACGGCAACCCAGCTGCGAGGCAATCTCAGGCGTCCGGTCCGTGCTGCTGTCGACGACCAGTATCTCCGCCTCGGGCACGACGCTCCGAACGTCACCGACTACCTTGGCGATGGCTGCCTCCTCGTTGAGGGTCACCATCACGACCGAGAGCCTCGGAGCCGGAGCCTCGTCAGGCATTACAATCGACCTCCGTGAGCCTCTCCTTCGTACGGGCTGGGCTCATCACCGCCCGCGGGACGGGAATACAAGGCCACTATGTCTGCACCCTTCAACTTCTTGCCCATTTGAAAAAGATAGTTCGCCCCCAGCAGCCCGCGGAACAGATGCGAGGTTGTCTCCAGGTAAACCTGCTCCAGCCCGGCCAGGTGCATCAGCCTTGTAAGGGAGCGTGGCGAGAAATAGCGAACGTGGTCGAGCTTGAAGCTGTAGTACATGTCCGCCAGTATATCGGCCTCGAAGGCAGTCAGGCTCGGTGTGCGCACTACGAGCAGGCCGTCGTCGCTGAGAAAGCCGGCCAGGAGTTTTACGGCTGCCAGCGGATCGTCCAGATGCTCGATGGTGTCCCAGAGAGTGATCATCGTGAAGGAGCGCTTGAACCTCGCTGCAAGCTCAGGGAGATCAAACACACTGCCATGCCACGTGTCATAACCGAATGTTTCCCTGCAAAGGCGGATGGCATCGAAAGAAACGTCGATGCCATGGTGCTCGAAACCCAGCTCGTCCATTGCCCTGCGGAAGTAGCCGGTGGCCGATCCGACATCGAGTGTTCTGACGGCGCCGGGCTCTTCCAGCCACTGGCGTGCCCTGTTGCCGGCGCCATGCAGGACCGTGCGCACGAGCCGCCGCGCTTTCTCCAGGCGCCAGTCCTCGTGCCGGATGTAGTCACGCATGCCGCAGTGGGCAAGCTGAGGCGCGTCGTAGTACGAGCGATCGTAAACGACAGAAGCAGCCGCCACGGGCCGGTAATCAACGGTGCTTACCTGCCAGGCGAACTCGCTGGCCTGGCAACCTACAACCATGCGCTCGCGGTTGCCGCTTATGGAGTGGGCAAAGACCGCATCGGGCCGCTCCCCCTCGAAACCCGTTCCCAGTGTCTGGAGGTGGTGTGAAAGAAGGGCGGCATCGTTGAGCTCGGTGGAAAAGCCGTAGCGACGCCTTATGCTCAGCTTCAGCACCGCATGCTTTTCGTCCGGGGACAGGTCGCTGAATAGCCTTCCATGTGCTTCGGCCGCCACGCTCACGACATCCTCGATGAGCTGCCTGGCCCTGGTTTCCGGGATCTCCAACAGCCGGCAGAAACCGTTCTTCCAATGCGAAAAATCATCCTCGAACTGCACGGTGTCGCGGACAACATACAGGATCCCTGCCGCCGTCTCGTACCACCGGCCGCCGCTTGCCTTTAATGTCACGTCGGTCATTTGCCGAAGCTCATCTCCTTGTCACCTTCCTGGCAGCGCCGGCTTCCAGCCGGCAGGATGCCGGTGCTCCCAGGAAAAACCGATAAACCGCAGCACTGTAAATGTCTGAGTGAACGGCATGGCGGCGCCCCTACGGTTTTACGTTGAATATTATCTTGGTTCCTTGAAAGTCGAAGTCGAAATGCACGTGCTTCAATCCGGCCGCTGTCATGGCGTCAATCAGGTCGCGCTTGCGTGCTGGATCGACATAAAAGAGAAAGAAGCCTCCCCCGCCGGCTCCCATAATCTTGCCTCCTATGGCTCCATGGTGCTTGGCCCTTTCGTAGTGCTCATCGATCATGGCATCGCTCACCGCCGATGAGAGCTTCTTCTTGACCTTCCAATGCTCATCCATCAGCTCGCCCAAAGCGTCGATCTTGCCTCGCTCCAGTTGCCGGCGGGTCTCCAGTCCGATTTCCTTGATCTTGTGCAGCGCGTCGGTTACCTGGGGATCCAGCTCACGTGTCTTTCTGTCCTGCTCTATCAAGATGTCCGCTGCGTTCCGTTCCTTACCGCTGTAAAGCATGACCAGCCGGTATTGGAGATCGGCAATGAGATCCTCCGGCAGCTGCAGCGGCTCGACCAGTACCTCTCCGGACTTGTCGAAGCTCAGGCAGGTGAGCCCTCCGAAGGCGGCCATGTATTGGTCCTGCTTGCCGATCGGCTGCTTGAGCAGATCCAGCTCGATGTGACAGGCTTCCTCGGACAGTTGTCGGGGTGAGAAGTACTCCCGCTTGTAAGCGTGCAGAGCATTGAGCAGCGCCACGGTAAAGGAGCTCGATGAACCCAGACCGGCATTGGCCGGCATGTCGGCTACAGATACCGCCTCCACGCCGCGCTCTATGCCCAGGAATTTGAAGGTCTCGCGGAAGAGCGCGTGCTTGATCTCATCCACTGAATCCACAATCTCAGTTTGCGAATAACTGAGGCGGATGGAGTCGTAAAAGCGGCGATTGACAGAGATGTATACGTACTTGTTGATGCCTGCGCCGATCAGAAAGCCGCCATAGAGCGAGTAGTAAGAGGCGAGATCGGTCCCCCCACCGCCAAGTGAAATCCTGAAAGGCGCTCGCGAGATGATCACCGCCCCGCCTCCGACCGGCTCTCGTTGCGCAAGCGTTCGAGAAGCTGGGTGATCGACAGGCGCAGCGCCTCCTGCGAGTTCATCCGCGGACGCCAGCCCAGCTTGAGAATTTTGCCTACGTCCAGGTGCACCACCGGCACGTCGCCCGGCCAGCCACGCGGCCCTCCTGTGTACTCGTATGCGACGCCCGATAACCCCATGGCTTCGGCCACGGTGTCGGCAATCCACTGGACTTCGACGGTGTCTTCGGTCGCTACGTTGTAGAGGTTGATTTGCTCGTCGCACATGGCATCCAGGAAAAATATGGCATCAAGCACGTCCTCCACATGAATGTACGACTTGCTCTGGTGCCCGTCACCCAATATGGTGAGCCTGTCCGGCTGCTGCCAGAGTTTGCGCATGAAGTCGAGGGCCACGCCGTGCGTTTGATTGCGCCCGACAACGTTGGCCAGCCGGAGAATGTGGCAGCGCATATCGAACATGTGGCAGTAGGCGCTGATCAGTGCTTCGGCGCCCAGCTTGCCGGCTCCGTACATGGATATGGGTAACAGCGGCCCGAAGTCTTCGGCCGTGGCCAGGCCGGCCGTGTCGCCGTAGACTCCGGATCCCGAAGGAAAGACTATGTGTTTGACATCGCATACGCGCATGGACTCGAGCAGATTGTAGGTAGCCACGATGCTCTGGTTGAGGTCCAGGCTGGTGTCGGTCATGCCGCGCGCTATATCCGGGTTGGACGCGAAGTGGAAAACGACATCGTGGCCGGCGATGGCTTCAAGGACCGCCCGGAAATCGAGCAGATCGCCTGTCACCACCCTGAGCCTTCCGCCGGCGGTGTCGGGGGGAAGAAAGTGGTGATGCCCGGAGGAGAAGTTGTCAAATACGGTGACCGTGTTGTGCGCACCCAACAGCAGGCGCCCGGCCATGCTGCTTCCGATAAAACCTGCTCCGCCTGTGATGAAAGCCTTCATTGCACCTGAGCCTGCATACTGGTCATTGGCACGAACAAACAACTGGCTATCATCGCATATCGTCAACCTGAGGCATGCGGCTGCGGTCTATGGCGAATATCCTTACAAGCCCGTGAGAAGAGGAAAAAACCTCCTTCAAGAGCCCCGGATGCCGGCGGGCGAGAACGGCGGTAGCGACAGCCGTCTGTTTGGCGCCTTCGCCCAGGGTCCTGTACATCGGTTCGACCATGAGATAGCTTGCTCCGGAAAGGCGGATGGCCTCCAGGGCGGTCTCGGCATCCACGAGATTGCCGCCGGCGAACCTCCACACCTCCATGCGGGAGGGAAAGACGGCCTTGCGCCCGGTGTTGAGGAAGAGCAGCGGGTCGTTGTTGCACACGAAGATGGCGCTGGCTTCTGTCGTCTTCTTGATCCAGTTGATTGCCTGCGAGTAATCGGAGCGCTGAATCTCGGGAGCCAGCCAGCCGGACACACGGGCGAGCGCCTTGCCGTAGTTGCCCGCACGCTCGATCGCCTCTATGGTCGTGCCGACGACCAGGTAGAGCGAAAAGCAGACGGCGGCGGCGGCACAGCTTGTGCGGTAGGCGGTGCGGTGGGAGTGAAACCCTGGCTTTACGACCGAGGCAATCAGGCGGAAGCCCCTGAAGTAGAAGTAATAGTTGAACACCAGCTCCGGAAGAATATGGCGCCATTCGGCTTTTATCGGCCAGGAGGCAAGAACCAGCGCATAAAAGAGGGCAAAAATGCCCGGCAGCGACAGGCGCAGCAACTCCCTCAAGCCGCCTATGATAAGCGGCAGCCCGAGGGCGAAGTAGCCGACCCGGTAGACGAGCGCGAAGGAAAGAGGATCGAGCGCTTGAAACCGGATCCTTTGCAGGAAGGGGAAATAGGTATTGATCTGGAGAACGGCAGACCAGTTGTAATTGGACCAGAGCCGGTCCAGGCTCTCAGAAAGAGCAGGCAACGTGCCGAACCCGTGCCCTATGTAGTTCGTGTAATAGGCATAGAAGGAACCCGGGGGCTGCTGGTGGCAGTATTGCCAGACCATGGGAGCTCCGGCCAGAATGGCTGCCGTGGCGGCTGAAACGGCTGCCAGGGCCAGCTTTTTTCGGGCAGCAAGAAATATGAACACGCTGGGAATGACAATCAGCGCGTGGCTGCGAATTAGCGGCGCCAGGGCGATGAGCACGCCGAGAAGGAAAGCTCGCAAAGGTGAAAACGGACGCTTGCATTCGACTTCCGTACGCCATAGCGCCAGCATGACAAACAGCGTAGCCGGCAGGTCTGTCATGAGCATGGGCGCAAAATCGAGATAGTGCGAATTCAGCACGGTGGCAGCCAGAATGACAAGCGCCAGCGCACCTGTAACCTTCCTGGTGGCAAGCAGGTAGAAGACGGCTGCCGCGGACGCTCCGATGGAAAGAACGACCTGCACGGCGCTGAGAAGCAAGAGGTTGTTTGGAAACTGAGGATTGGTCAGCCAGATGGCCGCCAGCAGGACCGGATAACCTGGTGGATACTTGGTTTGCAACGGCTCGCCCGGCAGTGAAAGGATTCTCAATCCCTGTCCTTCGGCTAGCGACTTTGCTGTGACCAGATAAATACCGTCGTCATGGTACATGCCAAAGTAGGTTTGGTAAGCAGCAATAGATCTGCCAGAAAGGACGGCCGCCAGCGTCATGACCAGAGCCAATGCGATCCAGAAGAAAGCCCGGGCGGAAGGACTCGTCTGGTCGCGCGTAACGGTTTGCCCGCTCATTCGCCGTCAGCCCGCTGGGGTCTGGAGGGGTTTTCTGAAGGCTACCCCCATGTTTGACGTCTGACCGGTCGTCAGCTTGATGAGCACATCCAGGGCGGCAAAGGAAGCATTTCGCACGAAGTTGCCCAATGTCGTTTGCGCCCATGTAACCGGCGGAAAGAGTGAATCGGCGTATTTGCACAAGGCGGGATTGGACTTGAGCAGCGAGTGAAACGTCCAGACCCAGAAGATGGCGTTGGGTTGAAACTCGATGTGCTCCAACTTGAAGCCCGTAAGTTCTGCCAGCTTCTTCACCGAATCCGGATCGTAAAAGACCCAGTGGCGCGGAAAGTGGTACGCGCCCCAGTGCTGGTTGCGGAACCACTTGGCGTCGATCGAGTTGATGTTCGGTGTCCAGAACCAGAAGACACCGCCAGGCTTCAAGATGTCGTACGCCTTCTGCGCGAACCCTTTAGGGTCCGGCACGTGTTCGATGACGTGGCTTGCCCAAACGAAATCAAAGAAATTCCGCGGCAGATCGACGTCCTCGAAGCGTCCCAGATAGACATGATGGCCTTGTTCGCACGCCTTCTGGATGGCCTCGGCGTTCATGTCCACGCCATAAGTTTCAACCTCGTGTGTGCCAACCCGCCTGAACCAGTTGAGGACGTGCCCGTCGGCACAGCCAATGTCCAACACTTTGACCTTTTGTCCTTTGGGAAGCAAGCTGAGAACGCGTTCGAGCCCTGCTCTTATCATGGCGTAGCGGAACTTGTAATAGAGGTTCTGGCGCTGGCTCTCGTCGTAGCTTTCCTCTATCTTGTAGGCGTAGTAATTGGGTGGGTAGATAGTGGGCAGCTCGGAGACGTCCGGTCGCGGGTTCAAATAATAGAGCCCGCAGTCGGTGCAGCGCACCACTGTGAATACATCGTCGGTCGTGTTGTCATACTCGTGCTCCCTTCCGGTGGTAATCACTTCCCGATTGCTCGACCCGCAGGTATTGCAGCAAGTCTCGACTTTTTTGATGTTCGATTTCATTGATGTCTGGAATTCCAGTTGAAGTAATCCGAGATCGGATAGTGCCACGCGTGGACAACTGTATATGGTAGCGTCGAATTGATGGAGTTTATTGCTGTGTACCCTGTCATTCGGTCCATGTGAGGCAAACCCACCCAGGTAGCTAGAGGTCGGGGTTGTCTCCGACGGCTGCACGAATTCCCCGAACGATTTCCCACATGAACTTGTCCGGTAAGGGAGGCCCCAGAGGGCCTTGGGGATCTAAGCAGTCCTTTGCGATGTTGCTGACCAATTCGCACCGGGCATGAGAGTCCTGCGGCAATCCTCCTTCACCGCCCGGGACGAACTTGTGAAAGGGTGGATAGGGACTTGCCAATCCAGTGCTGAACGGCACTACGATGACGCTGTTCCAGTTACGATTACGTGGGTTCGTAGATACGATCACGGCCGGGCGAGGCAAGTGCGGGTCGCTCGGTATCACCGGGTTCTGCCTTACCCACCACACTTCACCCCGCTTGGGAAAAGATGGTAAGCCTGGGGTTGCTTGTTTCCCTGATTGAGCACTCATTCCCAGGTCCGCCTGGCTGAGTCGGTAGTGGTTTCATTCCATGCCCGCGCGTCCTCATTCATTTCCTTGGCTGTGGCGGCGAAGTACTCGTCCTCCGCTATCTCAGACTGCTTCCTCAGCCAGAGCTCTATTGCCTCTTCTACCGCGTCGCTTCGGTTCAGCTTTAGCTGAGCAGCCTTTTGGTCGAGAAGCTTGACGAGATTCGCCCGTACGCTGGCGGTGAATTTGCTCTTCGGCTCTCGTGCTGACCTCATGTGGGTGCCTCCCGGCTTGTCATCCAATCTGGAATCCATTATGTCATACCCATTGTCCTCCATCAATCGTAGCGTCCTGGCTGGGCATTTGTGGCTTTTCCTTGATACATTTTGATTTCATCTATGAGGGTGCCCAACGATCGAGAAGAGGAGAATAAAGTGCCGAGTCTGGAGACCTTCGATGACATCGTACTGGGCGGCGGAAAGGGCGGGAAATCATTGGCCATGGCTCTCGCTCCGGCGGGACACAAAGTTGCCTTGATCGAGAGGGGGCAGATAGGCGGCACCTGCATCAATGTCGCCTGCATTCCAACAAAGACAATGGTCGCCAGTGCCAAGCTGCTCGATCACATAAGGCGCGCAGGTCACTTTGGTGTAAACGCGGCGCCCGCAGGCCCAAGCTTGCGTAGCGTTATTGAAAGAAAGCGCGCAGTTGTTCGAGGCATGGTCGACACTCACTGGAACCTGTTTACGACGACGCCAAACATGGAGCTTATTGTCGGCACCGGCAGATTCGTCGGACCCAAACAGATTGAGGTGACGCTCGGCAAGGGTGGGACCAGGCTGTTGACGGCGGAGAGAATTTACATCAACACCGGCAGCCGGACGACCATTCCGGATGTCCCCGGACTGGCACAGGTGCCCTACCTGACGAGCACTTCGATAATGGAACTCGACGTGCTTCCGGAGCACCTGGTCATCATCGGCGGTGGCTA